>JAFTRV010000084.1 GCA_017462065.1 Bacteroidaceae bacterium | reverse complement strand
TTACTGAGCGTAAATGAGGATTTTGAAGGCAAACGTAACACAGGAAATTTGTGCAAACGAGTTAAACACAAAGTTTACTTTGTTGTTTTACAACGAGCGTCGCCAAATTTAGGGTACCAAATTTACTTTTTAGTCACCCCCACATGTATTTATTATTTAAAAGCATCAAGATTATGCTGTTCGTACAGCTGCTTGCCCTCGGGAGTATAAAGGATGTCGATACGTTCCTGATAGAATTTCTCGACCTTGCCTCGAACAACCTTCATCGTACTGTTCATCATGCCGTTCTGCTCGGTGAACGCTTCGGGCAGAATTGCGAAGCAGCTCGGCAGCCAGCGTTCAGGGAACATTCCGGCATGCTCGCCGCCCTTCTTGAACATATCGATGTCGGCCTTTACAAGGTCACATGCAGCCTTGCGGCCATCCTCCGTAGTCAGGTCAAGGCCCTTTGCCTCAAGGGCACGCTTGATGTTGTCCTTGTTAGGCACAATCAAAGCTGTAGTGTAAGGAGACTGGTTGTTATAGAGAATAACCTGGTCTACTGTAGGACAAAGGCTCACGAAAGCCTCCTCGATACCCTCGGGGCTGTACTTCTCGCCGTCGCTTGAGATAAGCAGGCTCTTGAAACGTCCCTTTACATAGAGCAGGCCCTCGCTTGACATGTAACCGAGGTCACCAGTATAAAGATAGCCGTCACGCACTGTCTCGGCTGTCGCAACAGGATTTTTCCAGTAACCGGCCATCACGTTCTCGCCCTTTACGACGATTTCGCCAAGCTCGCCAACAGGAAGCTCCTTACCGTCGGAGTCGCATATCTTGAGCTCGATAGGCTTTACAAGCTTGCCGCTTGAGCCGAAGCGATAGAGGTCGGGACCGTTTGAGGAGATTACCGGCGTAGCCTCGGAAAGGCCGTAGCCCTGATACATAGGCATGCCTACGCCAATATAGAAGTTCTGCAAATCCTTGTCGAGAAGAGCGCCGCCGCCAACGAAGAAGCGAAGCTCGCCGCCGAAGTTGTCACGTATCTTAGAGAAGATAAGCTTGTCGAAGAGAGCCACGAGAGGCTTAAGGAATATACGCATGCCCTTAGAGTCGAGATTGCTCTCGCCATAATATTTCTGGCGAACAGCCATGCCCCAATGGAAAAGAGTCTCGGTAAACTTGCCCTTCGCACGTATAGCGCCTTCGATATTCTTCTTGAATGTCTTAGCCAATGAGGGAACCGAAAGGATGAAGTGAGGACGCACCTCTTTAATATTAAGAGGTATGTTCTTCAATGTCTCAAGACCTGTACGGCCGACCTGAACAGTTGCGGCCGTAGCGCCCTTTGACATCATGATGTAGAAGCCTACAACGTGAGCGAAGCAGTGGTCAAGAGGAAGAATGATGAGCGTACGCCATGTCTCGTCGATGTGAACGAGAGTAAGAGCCTGCTCAACGTTAGATGTATAGTTGCGGTGGGTAAGCACTACGCCCTTAGGGTCGGCTGTCGTACCGCTGGTATATGTGATGGTCGCAATGTCGTCGTTCTGCAATGACCGGCCTATCGCAAGGAACTCCTCCATTGAGTGCGAAGCGAGGAACTCGTCGCCCATCTTCATTACTTCGTCAATAGCTATCTCCTTATCCTCGAGCTCGCCGCAGTTGCCGAACACGATAATCTTCTCAACAGCAGTAAGCTTATCCTTTATCGCACGTACCTTCTTGAGCTGGTAGTTAGACACAAGGATATACTTAACGTCTCCATGCACAAGACGGAACAACAGGTCGTTGCTCTCTTCGAGCTTGATTGAAAGGGGCACGTTCACGGCACCGGCATAGAACATAGCAAGCTCGCCGATGACCCACATGTTGCATCCTTCGCTCAAGAGAGCCATATTGTCGCCCTTTTTGACGCCGAGAGCCTGATAGCCGGCGCCAAGACGATAAACCTGCTCTTTCACTTGGGTATAGGTGGTAGGCTTGAAACCCTCTTTCTTGTCAGTTTTCTCAAGGAGGAATGTGTTGTCGGGATAGAGTCTTACCGATTCCTCAAACAGATCTACTAATGTTTTCTTCATAAGACAGTGATTTAATTTGCTTGCAGGAGACACTTGCCGTTCCCGCATGTTTAACTTTGCGAATATACAAAAAACCTTAAACATAGCGGCAAAAAGGCTCAAAATGTTTCACATTTTATTAAACAATCGCACAAAAAGAACAAAAAACATAAAAACCCGCACATATAAACAAATTTAACACCCTATTCATTATTATTTTATATTAAGCGAGGGATTTTAAAGCGATTTTTAACTACTTTTGTGAATACAATTACAGAGCCTTTAAAATGGAAGCAAAGCTAAGATGGTATCAAAAAGCGGAATTGGAGCTGCTGTGGACGTTCTGTCTGCTGCTCAGCTGCATGCCGAGAATATTAAGATACTATGCGCTGAAGCCTATCATCGCATTGCCGCTCATGCTTTCCGGGTACCGCCGCAAGGTCATAAGAGAGAATATAAAGAACTCTTTCCCCGAGAAGAGCGTAAAGGAGCATAAAAGGATTGCGCGCCGTTACTACTATTTCCTTGCCGAGGTCATTGTCGATACGATAAGCCTTGTCGGCGCCGGCGAGAAACGCAAGAACAATGTCACACGTTGGACAAACAGCAAAGAGATGGGCGAAAAGCTGGGCGGCAAGGACTGGATAGCCATCGGGGCTCATTACGGTTGCTGGGAATACCTGCTAATATGGAGCAGGGAACTCCGTGAGTCAAAGCTTATGGGAGTGTACCACCCTATGAAAAGCATTGTATTCGAGCATTTCTACCGCAGGCTTCGCAACGTGTCGGAGCAACTGATACAGGTGCCTATGAAGCAGACGATACTGCACTTCCTCCGCAACCGCAAGAGCGGACAAGGCACAGTCATAGGCCTTGTGGCGGACCAGAGCCCCACCCTTCGCCCCGACAGCCATTGGTTCAGGTTCCTGAACCAGAGCACGGTGTTCCACGACGGCGCAGAGGCTATGGCGCTGAAGTTCAACTTGCCGATATATTTCGCATACACGAAACGTATCGCTCCGGGACGCTATGAGACTCGTTTTGATGAAATCTACGACGGCAAGGAGCAGGTTGCGCCGCATGAGATAACAGGGCGTTACATTAAAAGGCTTGAAAGCATGATAAGAGAGTGCCCCGAACTGTGGATGTGGTCGCACAAAAGGTGGAAGCACACGCCCGAAAGACAAGCAGCGAGGTTCGGGAAAAGCAGCTTATAAGAAACTATAGCATGAGAGTGACCCAAAAGTCACCCCCATTCATGTCAGTTCAATATCCAGCCTCTTCGTAATCCATTTCTTGAACATCTCCTGTTCTTCCGCCGTCGTCTCACCCAACGAATTGATGCAACCGAATTTCAGTTCCTTGTTAGCCTCGGCCTCAGCGATTTTGCGTTCCATGTAACCATTCTTCTTTTTAAAGGAGGGCTTGAAGAAGCATGTCGTATTCTTAGGGGAACGTGCCTCAAGCAACCCATCACGTTCGGCGCTAAGATAGAACAACGTAGGCGCGCTGAACTGAGAGGACTCACGGAAACGATGACGTATGTTATGGTCAAGAAGAGAGGGATGCTCCGCATAGAATTTCTCATACCACGAACGCCGCATAGGCACTGGCGCATGCGGAAAGAGATAGAAATAGCTTGAATTCAAAATGTCGGCGGCATTGAGCATAGGGTCCTTATGCCCGAAGACCTTATGTTTTCGGCCTACACGTTTCGCCCAGCGCGCAAAGCGTGCCCATATTGTCGGAAAACGTTCGGCGTATATGATTGTTCTATCGCCGTCGAACCACATACCCTCTTCGGCGGGCGCTGCAAGAAAGACATCGTCATTGAAATAAAGGAAACGGTCGCTCAGGCCGGGTATACGCCAAAGCATCGTGGATATGGCCAATGAGTTGAATGTAGGCAGATACTGCTCGTAACCGCTGAACAAGACCTTATGGTCAATCAATTCAATCGGTATTCTGTTTTCAGGAAAGTTATGCGCCACGAACTCGTCGATATGAGGGTCCTGTTCGTCGGTGACTATATATATCTTATTAACCCACGAGGCGTAACGGAGCAATGACGCCACGCAATAATAAATCTCGCCTGTGAAGCTGTAGCGTGCAGCGCCTGCGACATCGTCAAAATCAGCCTCTTTCTTCCCTGTCAGGAATTGAGCTTTCTTTCTTTTATGGGCGGGGTCATTACCATTGACCCAAGCTATTACAACATCAGTCATAATGTTTCTATTATATAATATCCTTGAAACGGTCCGGGATGCGTACGACCACCTTTATTATAGGATTCCAGGGCTTGTTCCAAGCAAACGGATTACGAAGCACCTTTTGGACAAGACGCATTCTTTTGACGGTTATGTTCCATTCACGGGCCTTCCCTCTTGTAACGACATTTATTGTTCTTGCACGTTTCCTGATGTGCCTTGAAAGGCCAATGGAGAGAAGGTCTGAATTAGTCATGCGCTTTTGAATCATTTCAAGATCTATGCTTCCGAAATGAAAAAGATAAAGATTGCTGTCGATATGATAATTATGGCCTTTGACTCTATGGAAGCCGGAGCCCCATGAAACAGGAGCCGCTATTACGGAAGTCTTTGTATAGCGTGAACAGAGATAGGCGTAAGAACGTTGGCTAAGAAACGGCTTGCCGCCGTCAATAGGCCCCTCAAAGCTCAGGTGCTGTCCGACGTCTATTCCCAAGCCCGAAACAGAGACGTCAATTTTGATAGAGTTCAGATACTCGGGCAAAGTTTTTCCCAGAACCGGGTCTACTACAAGGAATTCATCGACATCAGTGCCTATTACCAGGTCGTATTTTTCCTCATTCATAAGGCGTGCGGCTTGGCTCGAAAGGAATTTCAACCGCATCTTGTCAAACTTAACGACCTGTTCCGATATACGAGGCCTCAATTCCGTATACACCCCTTCGCAGAAGTCGGGTACACGCTGGTCCTCGCCGTCAAAATATATGCGGAGATTCTCGATGCCCAATTGCGTGCCGTAGTATTCCACCCACTTACGCAGGTAAAAATCATCGTTACGGACCATTGTTATTGCACAAATCCTCTTCATCTCATAATCCTTTGCTTTAACAAAAATAGCACAAGAAAAAAAAATAAGCAAATGTATCCGTTCATTATTTAATTATTTGCACTTTGTTTAAATTTTCCGTTTTGTCACATATTATAACACACAAGCCGGCTAAAATGCTTGAACAAACGCAAAAAACATAATTGTATGCAAACATGGAGCAATACTTTATTCACTATTTGAAACATACTGATACAAGCGAAAAAAACATAATTAAATGTTGCGTTTCAATTTTTAATGCCTATCTTCGCATTTACTATGTACTGGTTTAAACAGAAAAAGTTATCACGACATGAAGATTTCAAAGATTGAACACTTGGGTATTGCAGTAAGAAGCATAGAGGAGTCTCTGCCCTATTACGAGCAGGTTCTCGGCTTTGAGTGCTACAACATAGAGACCGTTGAGGACCAGAAGGTACGCACGGCATTCCTTAAAGTGGGTGAGACCAAGATAGAGTTGCTCGAGGCTACATCGCCCGACAGCACAATAGCGAAATTCATAGAGAACAGAGGCGAAGGGATACACCACATCGCCTACAAGGTAGAGGACGGCGTGGCCAACGCTCTTGCCGAGTGCGAGGCGAAAGAGATACGCACTATCGACAAGGCTCCTCGTGCAGGCGCCGAAGGCCTTCAGATAGCGTTCCTTCACCCTAAGGCTACAAAAGGCGTTCTTACAGAACTCTGCGAAGAATAAAAAAGCATACACACAAAAACAGATATTATGAGCAAGCAATTTGAAAAAATCACAGAGCTGGTTGCCCTGCGTGCCAAAGCCCGTATCGGTGGCGGAGAGAAAGCCATTGAGAAGCAGCACGAGAGAGGCAAGTACACTGCACGCGAGCGCATCGACATGCTGCTCGACAAAGGCAGTTTCGAAGAGATGGACATGTTCGTAACACACCGTTGCACAAACTTCGGACAGGAGAAAAAGCAGTTCCTCGGTGACGGCGTCGTAACAGGCGCAGGAACAATCGAGGGCCGCCTTGTATATGTATTCGCACAGGACTTTACCGTAACGGGCGGTTCACTCTCCGAGACAATGGCACAAAAGATATGCAAGGTCATGGACATGGCCATGAAGGTGGGCGCTCCCGTGATAGGCATCAATGACAGCGGCGGCGCACGTATCCAGGAGGGCATCAACGCCCTTGCCGGCTATGCCGAGATTTTCCAGCGTAACATCATGGCTTCGGGCGTAATACCGCAGATTTCGGGAATATTCGGTCCATGCGCAGGCGGTGCGGTATATTCACCTGCGCTCACCGACTTCACAATTATGATGGAGGGCACAGCATACATGTTCCTCACCGGTCCTAAGGTAGTGAAGACCGTGCTTGGCGAGGTTGTGACACAGGAAGAGCTTGGCGGAGCGAGCGTACACGCAAGCAAGTCAGGCGTCACCCACTTTACAGCGCAGACCGAGGAAGAGGGTCTCATGCTCATCCGCAAGCTCATGAGCTACATTCCTCAGAACAACATGGAGAGCGTGCCCGATGTTCCATGCACAGACCCCGTAAACCGCACGAGCGACATTCTCAACACCATAATCCCCGACAACCCGAACCAGGCATACGACATGTACAGGGTAATTGCCGAGGTTGTCGATAACGGCGAATTCCTTGAGGTGCATCGTGACTATGCGCAGAATATCATTGTAGGTTTCGCACGCATGAACGGAAAGGCGGTAGGCATCGTAGCCAACCAGCCATGCAAATATGCAGGCGTGCTCGACTGCAACTCTTCACGCAAAGGCGCGCGTTTCGTACGTTTCTGCGACGCATTCAACATACCCCTCGTAACGCTTGTGGACGTTCCCGGCTTCCTTCCAGGAACAGCTCAGGAGTACAATGCCGTAATTCTGCACGGAGCCAAGCTGCTATACGCATTCGGCGAAGCGACAGTGCCTAAGGTAACCGTGACATTACGCAAGTCCTATGGCGGCTCGCACATCGTCATGGCTTGCAAGCAGCTGCGTGCCGACCTCAACTACGCTTGGCCAAGCGCAGAGATTGCTGTTATGGGAGCTGCCGGAGCCGCAGAGGTGCTTTACGCCAAGGAGGCGAAAGAGGCCGAGAACCCCAAAGCCTTCATCGCAGAGAAAGAGGAGGAGTACAACAGACTGTTCGCCAACCCGTATCAAGCTGCGAAGTACGGCTACATCGACGATGTGATTGAGCCTCGCAACACACGCTTCCGCATTATCAGAGCGCTTGCGCAGCTTGAAAGCAAACGTCAGGAACTCCCTAAGAAGAAACATGGCAATATTCCACTATAAACGAAATATTATGGAAGACAAGAACAAGATAGACAATGCTATTGCCGCAGCGATAGTCATGGCGCTCGACAGCCATTTCGGCAATAACATACACGACAGCGAGAGCGGCGTGCTTACAATAAGCTATGTAAACAAACATTGGAACAACCTTAACAGATAATACCATGAAAGAGTACAAATATACAATCAACGGCAACCGGTACGAGGTTGTCATAAACGAGGTTAATGAGACGACAGCCAACGTAACGGTAAACGGCGAGCAGTTCAATGTAGAGTGGGAAAAGCCGAAGGAGGAGAAGCCTGTGGTAAAGGTACAGCCCGTTGCCAAGCCCGCCGCCAAACCGGCGCCCGCAGCTACGCCCGCAGCGGCGGCTCCTGTCAGCGGCAACGCCATTAAGACACCATTGCCGGGCGTTATCATCGACGTGAAAGTAAACGTTGGCGACATGGTGAAAAAGGGCGACACCGTAGTCGTGCTCGAGGCCATGAAGATGGAGAACAACATAAACGCAGACCGTGACGGCAAAGTCGTAGCCATTCAGGTAGCGAAAGGCGACACCGTTGCCGACGGTGCAGCGCTTGTCACATTGGAATAACAACACTATACATAAAGAGGGTGACCCAAAAGTCAAATTGGGTTACCCTTCTTCATTTTATTATTTCAGCGTTCAAATTGCCGTATGATAATAAAAATATAGCTATTCCTTTGATAAACATTGGAATAGCTATTGTTTGTTTGGGAAATTTTTATTATCTTTAAACTACCACATCCAAAAACAATAAATCCCAACAAAAACTATGGCAAAGGTAATACATAAATTCTACAATCAAAACGATTCGCTCCTGCTTCCTCCCTCTTTGGGTGAATTAATTTCCCTGACGCACCCTGTACGTATTGTAAGCGACATTCTGGACAAGTTCGACATCAGTGATATCGAAGCTACTTACAAGAGCGGCGGCACTCGCAGTTACCACCCCCGCATGCTTCTGAAGGTAGTTGTTTATGCCTACCTGTGCAATGTATATTCCGGGCGGCAGATGGAAAAGCTGCTGCACGAGAATATCCATTTCATGTGGCTCAGCGGCATGAACAGGCCCGACTTCCGCACAATCAACCGTTTCCGCAGCGAAAGGCTCTCCGGCGGTCGCCTTGAGGGCGTGTTTACCAAAGTTGTAGAACTACTGAACAGTGAAGGTCTTGTTTCCTTAAATGTGCAGTATATTGACGGCACCAAGATTGAATCCGTGGCCAACAAGTACACCTTCGTATGGAAAGGCAGCGTAGAGAAGAACAAGGCAAAATTGATAGACAAGGTGCGTGGTGTTCTTTCTGCAGCAGAAGAAGAACTTGCCATAGAGGAAAGCGCTGAAATCCCCGAAGAGTTGCCACAGAAAGAGTTCGAACGTCGTGCAGAGAAGATTCTTTCCAAAATGGATGAGTTGGGAATAAGCAAGGGTAAACAACGCCGATTGATAGAGAAGACCGCAAGCGAGAGTAAATCCAAGCTTGATGAATACGACCGCCACCTCGAAACCCTTGGCGAGCGCAACAGCTACAGCAAGACCGACCCCGATGCCACATTCATGCGCATGAAAGAGGATGCGATGAACAACGGACAGACAAAACCGGGATACAATGTGCAGATATCTACAGAGAACCAGTTTATCACCAACTACGGCATTTTCCGGAATCCCAACGACCAGGGCACGCTCATCCCATACCTTGACTCCTTTGTACAACGCTATGGCATGCAGAGCATGGATATAGTCGCAGACTCGGGCTATGGCAGTGAAATGAATTACGAGTATCTTTTTGCCAATTGCATGACACCTTATGTAAAGTACAATATGTTCCACGCAGAGATGAAAAGTAAATACAAGAACAATCCCTTTCTGCCTGGCAATATGTTCTACAATGTGGAAAAGGATTTTTATGTATGCCCGATGGGACAACACCTTGACTTCATCTATTATAAGAAAGAGAAATCCGACCTGGGTTACATATCAACCAAAAGCGTATATATGGCAAAGGACTGCTCATTTGTTGAACAACTGTCAAGCGTTAGATTTTGCAGACCTAAACAGTAAAAAGATACGCTACCTATATACAAAGCACGTCGCTTGTGTCAGTAGACTATGTGAAGTTTATCTACAGCTCATCAAGCAAGTTCGTTACAGTTCTATCGTTAAATTATCTTCATATTCACTGATTGATTCTTTATAGATAGTACCATTATCCATGATTCTGATTTTATAAATCGAAATATCACATTTGCCTGAATATGTATTTGACACAAAAGTAATTTCTGTAAATGTTTGTTGCGTAATCACCAGTTCATTTTCAGTTTCACCGGTTTCCATTTTGTTTTGTTCCATATCACTTCCAATACCGACAATTTCGTAATCAATTATATTACCAATCTTGTCATACGTTACTAGAAGGTTTGCATCAAATGGATACCCCTCTGTCATCGGGATGTCACAACTTGCTAATATTGCAACAATGTAGAATTCATCTTTGTCTATTCTATAACAAGGCCTATAATAAATTTCATCTTTTTCGCAGTTACACTCGCTATCATATGGAATGAATTGAGAAAATTCATGCTTGTTTATTTCCGTGTACATTTCACCGACTCTCTCACCTCTTTGTAGGAAGAAATCCTCGTCTATACAGGGCTTGCCATAGACATCGAATTCACTTATAAAGGATTCGAATTTTTGCTTTTTATTTTCATTTATACAACATAACTTTTTATTTGTTGCCATATTGTTTAAACAACAAAAGACGCATAGCATGGTTGCAATAATAGTTTTCATATAAGCTATTTAGGGATAGTCATTTAATTCCTACAATCTGAGTCAACCGGCAGACTTTCCCATATTTTTCCGATCAGACTCATCGCTTTTTATATCATCGGCTTCGGTTTCGGGGCCGATTTTTTCATTTTCAGTCACGTCTGGAGCCACT
>JAFTRV010000083.1 GCA_017462065.1 Bacteroidaceae bacterium | reverse complement strand
CTATCGCCAACAGATTAACGTTTAACGATTAACGATTAACGTGTAACGATTAACGATTAGCGATTAAAGTTGAGAGTTTAGGGTTTAGAGTTGAGAGATTGTTTGCGGCATTCGCTATCGCCAACAGATTAACGTTTAACGTGTAACGATTAACGATTAGCGATTAACGATTGGCGAGGAGCTGTTGTTGCCGTCGAAGCTTCGCTTTGCACGTTAATCGTCATTTCTTCTTTTAATTCCCGTTTTTTATTGCTATCTTTGCGAAATTAAATTGAAAGCATTAGGAAAATATAATATGAAAAAGAAATTTCCGGTATATAAGCAGCTGAATTTGCCTCAGATAAACAAGGAGGTGCTGAATGAGTGGGACGAGAATGATCTCTTCGCAAAAAGTATGACGGAACGTGAAGGCGCTCCTTCGTTCGTGTTCTTTGAAGGGCCTCCATCGGCGAACGGAATGCCGGGCATTCATCATGTGATGGCCCGCAGCATCAAGGATACGTTCTGCCGTTTCAAGACAATGAAGGGCTTTCAGGTGAAGCGCAAGGCCGGCTGGGATACTCACGGCCTGCCGGTAGAGCTCGGCGTGGAGAAGAAACTGAATATCACAAAAGAGGATATCGGCAAGAAGATATCTGTTGATGACTACAACAGGAACTGCCGCGAGGAGGTTATGAAATATACCCGTGAATGGACCGACCTTACCCGCAAGATGGGCTATTGGGTAGACCTCGACAATCCATACATCACATACGAGAACAGTTATATCGAATCGTTGTGGTGGCTGTTGAAGCAGCTCTACAACAAGGGGCTTCTTTATAAGGGCTATACTATACAGCCTTACTCTCCGGCGGCGGGTACGGGCCTCAGCTCGCACGAGCTTAACCAGCCCGGATGCTATCGTGACGTTAAGGATACGACTGCGGTGGCGCAGTTCCGCATGCTTGACCCTAAGCCCGAAATGACGGAGTGGGGCACGCCATACTTCATAGCGTGGACGACAACTCCCTGGACGCTCCCATCGAACACCGCATTGTGCGTAGGCCCGAAGATTGACTATGTGGCCGTTCAGACATACAACGCATACACGGGCGAGCCCGTGACATTAGTACTGGCTAAGGCTCTGTTGGGAGCGCACTTTAACCCGGCGGGTGAAAACATGCTTCTTGACAGCTATGAGCAGGGCGCTAAGATAATTCCGTACAAGGTCATAGCTGAATACAAGGGAAGTGATCTCGTAGGCATGCATTATGCGCAGCTGTTCCCGTGGGTTAAGCCTACCGTGAAGGAGGGCGACAGAATGGTGGACGCCTCGGCCGACGCATTCCGTGTAATTCCCGGCGACTACGTCACGACCGAGGACGGTACGGGTATAGTGCATATAGCTCCTACGTTCGGCGCCGACGACGCATTCGTGGCTAAGGCTGCCGGAGTGCCGTCGCTGTTCATGGTGAACAAGAAGGGCGAGGCGCGCCCTATGGTGGACTTTACGGGCAAGTTCTGGTTGCTCGACGAGCTTGACGAGGATTTCGTGAACAGCTGTGTAGACAAGGAACTGTACTCTAAATTCGCCGGAGCATACGTTAAGAACGCATACGACCCACAGTATACCATTGACGGCAAGTACGACGACAAGGCTGCCGCTAAGGCCGAAACGCTTGATGTCGCATTGTGCATGGTTATGAAGCAGGGCGGCGCGGCGTTCAAGATAGAGAAGCATGTTCACAACTATCCTCACTGCTGGCGTACGGACAAGCCTGTGCTGTACTATCCTCTCGACAGCTGGTTCGTGAGAGCCTCGCAGATGAAGGAACGCATGAGCGAGCTGAACAAGAACATTACCTGGAAGCCTGAATCGACAGGCACGGGACGCTTCGGCAAGTGGCTCGAAAACCTCAACGACTGGAACTTGAGCCGCAGCCGCTATTGGGGCACTCCGCTTCCGATATGGACAAGCGAGGACGGCGAGGCGAAATGCATCGGCTCGATAGCGGAATTGTATGACGAGATAGAAAAGGCTGTAGCGGCAGGAATAATGAGCAGCAACCCGTATAAGGACAAAGGCTTCGTCCCCGGTGACTACAGCAAGGCGAACTATGACAAGATAGACCTTCACCGCCCGTATGTCGATGACATAAGGCTCGTCTCTTCCACGGGCATGCCGATGAAGCGTGAGCTTGACCTTATCGACGTATGGTTCGACTCAGGTGCCATGCCATATGCGCAGATACACTATCCATTCGAGAACAAGGAGCTGCTTGACAGCCGTACGGTATATCCGGCGGACTTCATCGCCGAGGGCGTAGACCAGACACGCGGTTGGTTCTACACATTGCACGCTATCGCTACAATGGTGTTCGACAGCATTGCGTTCAAGACTGTCATCTCCAACGGTCTTGTCCTTGACAAGAACGGCGACAAGATGTCAAAGCGCCTGGGCAATGCGGTAGACCCGTTCAATACTATCGAGACCTACGGCAGCGACGCTTTGCGTTGGTACATGATAACGAACTCTGCCCCCTGGGACAACCTCCGCTTCAACGAAGAGGGCGTGAAGGAGGTGGTCCGTTCGTTCTTCGGCAAGCTGTACCAGACATACAGCTTCTTTACGATGTATGCCAACGTGGACGGCTTTACATACGAAGAGCCCGATGTGCCTTTGCACGAGCGTCCTGAGCTCGACCGTTGGATATTGTCGGAACTGAACACTCTTGTCAAGAACGTGAACGCATGCCTTAATGACTACGAGCCAACAAAGGCCGGACGTCTGATACAGGAGTTCGTTATAAATAATGTGAGCAACTGGTTCGTACGCCTGAGCCGTAAGCGTTTCTGGGGCTCTGACATGAGCCTTGACAAGTTGTCGGCGTACCAGACTCTCTATACTTGCCTTGAAACGGTTTCACGCCTGATGGCTCCTATAGCTCCGTTCTATGCCGACAGGCTTTATCAGGACCTGACAGCTGTTACGGGACGCGGCGATGCCGCTTCGGTGCATCTTGCCAAGTTCCCCGAGTGTGACGAGGCTGCAGTAGACAGCGAGCTTGAATATCGTATGGAGCTTGCTCAGCAGATATCTTCAATGGTGCTTGCCCTGCGTAAGAAAGAGGCGCTTATCGTGCGTCAGCCATTGCAGAAGATTGCGATACCTACAACCGACGAGGTGATGAAGTCAAGAATAGAGGCTGTGAAGCAGCTTATCCTCAGCGAGGTCAATGTGAAGGAACTTGTATTCGTTGAGGGCGACGGCATTCTCGTTAAGAAAATCAAGTGCAACTTCCGTACGCTCGGCAAGAAGTTCGGAAAGCTCATGAAGAGCGTGAACGCGGCTGTCACGGAGATGTCGCAGGCACAGATATCTCAGCTCGAAAGGGAGGGCAGCATAACATTGCAGGTCGAGGGCACGGACGCTCTTATAGAACTTGCAGACGTTGAAATATTCAGCGAGGACGTTCCCGGCTGGACTGTCGCCAACGAAGGCGCTCTGACTGTCGCTCTTGACGTTGAGGTCACCGACGCTCTTCGCCGCGAGGGCATAGCTCGAGAAATCGTTAAAAAGATACAGGCTGTGCGCAAGGATAGCGGCTTTGACATTACTGACCGTATCTCGGTTGTCGTGTCGGGCAGCGAGGCGAGCGATGCGGCTGTCGAGGAGTTCAAGGAGTACATCTGCAACCAGGTGCTTGCCGACTCGCTTGTGATTGGCAATGTGGCCGATGGCGAAGATGTTGAGCTTGACGGCGCTGTAATCAAGGTTGCGGTAGCCAAAGTATGATGAATGAACGATATTAATAACCATAATAATTTGAAATATGTCAGAAAAACAACGTTACTCAGATGCTGAGTTGGAGGAGTTCCGTGAAGTGATATTGAAGAAACTGGAGCTTGCCAAAAGAGACTATGACGAAATCATGAGGGCTTTGCGTCACGAAGACTCAAATGATGTTGCCGACACGTCGCCTACATACAAGGGTCTCGAGGACGGCAGCGATGCTGCTTACCTCGAAGAGCAGATGCAGATAGCCGGCCGTCAGGCAAAGTTCATTCAGGGTCTCCAGGCTGCTCTTGTACGTATCGAGAACAAGACCTACGGCATTTGCCGCGAGACAGGAAAGCTTATCTCGAAAGAGCGTCTTATGGCTGTGCCTCATGCTACATTGAGCATTGAGGCGAAGAAGAACAGATAATGCTGCAAAGGTGCAAAAGGTAAATAAACGTCTTGCAGTAACAGTGCTGTTGGTGCTTGCCGCAATCATTATCGACCAGTCGATAAAGTTTGCGGTCAAGACCAATATGCAGCTTGGAGAATCGATTCCCGTCTTCGGCGATTGGTTCCAGATATGCTTCGTCGAGAATAATGGAATGGCGTTCGGCATGGAAATGTTCAACAAGATTTTCCTGACGAGCTTCCGTCTGCTCGCCGTGGCGTTCATCGTATATCTGCTATGCAAGTTTATAAAGGATGATAAGTATCCGTTGGGCTTTATTGCCTGTGTGGCGTTGATACTTGCCGGTGCGCTTGGCAATATAATCGACTGCCTTGTGTATGGCGAGATTTTTACATCGAGCTACAGGCAGGTCGCAGAGCTTGTTCCCTGGGGCGAGGGGTACGGAACGTTCTTGCAGGGGCGTGTAGTGGACATGTTCTATTTCCCGTTGTTCACATGGCCCGACTGGCTCCCTTTCATAGGAGGCGGCATCTTCTTTGCGCCTGTTTTCAACTTCGCTGACGCATGCATAAGCTGCAGCGTCGTGGCGATGATTATCTTCTACCGAAAATATCTTCTTTAAAAGAATGCGTCTCCGACATCTATTTGCTGTTGCGTTTGCGGCCCTGCTTGCTTCGTGCGAAGTCAAGATACCCGACAATGTGATGTCGCCTGGCAGAATGGAGGATTTTCTCTATGACTACCATTTGGTGCAGGCAATGACGAACCAGTATTCGTCGTATGATTATATGGAGAAGCTTCACTATAATTATGTCTTCGACAAGCATAATGTCAGCCAAGAGCATTTCGACTCTTCTATGCTCTGGTATAACCGCTACCCAAAGCATTTGAAACGTATATACGAAAATCTTGAGGCAAGGCTCGAGAAGGAGGTGGAAATGCTTAACAATGCGAGAGCCACGCTCGTGGACGGTGTGTCGCTCGACGTCGCATATCTTGCCGAGGACAGTGCCGACGTATGGACGAGCTCAAAGATAAAGCAGCTCCTGGCAACGCCATTGAACAACAAGCTCTCTTTTTCGTTCGAGGTGCCTAAGGACACTACTTTCGTAGAGGGCGACAGCCTCTCGTTCTCCTTTACGGCATATTTTATCCCATCGTCCATTGACTCTCTCGTACAAAAGGCCTATTCGGCGATAAGGCTTGACTATGCCGACGGAACGGTCTATACTAAGTCTCTCACGGTG
The DNA here is from genome assembly GCA_017462065.1 of Bacteroidaceae bacterium. Taxonomy (GTDB): domain Bacteria; phylum Bacteroidota; class Bacteroidia; order Bacteroidales; family Bacteroidaceae; genus HGM04593. The sequence continues at coordinate 6,334 of JAFTRV010000083.1, read as the reverse complement.
GATGCGTCGGGCGAGTATGACCTCTTTGCTCCTCGCTATGCCAAAAGCAAGCTGAAGTCGATGTCGGGCTTTGTCTACTATTCCGACAATGACAGCACGGCCCGGGCACGTCTTCTCCTGGCCGACATATCAGTCGTCAGGATTCATCCTAAGCAGGAAAGCAAAAAGAGTAAAAAACGCAGGTGATTATGTTGTACGCAGTGTCGGTGTTGCATATGCCTTCGGGTGAGACCTTGACAGGGCAGCTTGTTGAGACAGACAATGGCGTTGTAAAGGATTTTTATCCTTTTTTGAAAGAAAAGCCATCTATGGTGTATGTCTCTGAAGCTTACTTGTCGCCTGTTCCTGCTGCGGAAAGCGTTTCATCTCTTAAAGAGGCTGCTTGCACGTGCGGTGGCGGCGAATTGTTCGCATACGAACTTTGTGGCGAGGAAGCTCTCGCCATGCTCGAGTGATTATCTCGCCCTGCGGCGAAACTCGCTGCATATGATTGCAGTGGCTACAGAGACGTTCAGTGACTCCGACGTCGCTCGTCCGGCAGGGTAGTTGGGTATGAGAAGCCTTTCGCTTACAAGCCTGCCGCACTCTTCGCTAATGCCGTTCCCCTCGTTTCCCATAATTATAAGTCCGTTGCCGCTGAGCTCGCCGGAATATATGTCGTTGCCGTCGAGGAATGTGCCGTATACAGGTACTTTTTTGTCAAGTGATTTAATGAACTCCGGTAGATTTATGTAATGAATTTTTACCCTTCCGATGGCTCCCATCGTGGCCTGGACTGTCTTGGGATTGTAAGCGTCCACGCAGCCAATGGAGCAATATATGTTCTCGATTCCGAACCAGTCGGCTATGCGTATGATTGTACCTAAATTGCCAGGGTCCTGCACGTTGTCGAGCGCAAGGCACAGCTCACGTTCAGGAACGGTGCTGTCAATGACGTTATGCTGTTGGTGAAAGATTGCCATTACTCCCTGGGAGGTACGCAAAAGGCTCGCCTTCTTCATCTCGTCGTCGCTTGCGACAATAACCTCGCAATCGCTCTTCACGCTATGTTCTCTAAGCCACTCCTCGGTAGCGATGAGCTTCTCGGCCTTTATGCCAAGCTCGAGAAGGTCGAGTACGGTCTTGCTTCCCTCGGCAATGAAAAGTCCGCTCTCGTTGCGGAATTTCTTTAGTTCGAGAGCCTTTATCTGCTTTAGCAGCGATTTGCTTATCATAATGGTTTTTTCTTTCGTTAAAGTGGGGCAAATGTACCTTAAATCTTTCATCTTTTTGTTATATTTGCAAGAATTTTTTAAAATTAGGTGTACTGATGCCAATAAGAAAGTGGACATATCTGTTATTATCCATCCTTTTGACGGTCTCATGCTCCGTGAATAAGTTTATTCCCGAGGGTGAGCATCTTCTCAAGGACGTGAAGATTGTGTCCAACACCAATGCCGGCAATGCAAAGAAAGCCCGCAACTATGTGCGTCAGCAGCCTAACGCAAAATGGTTCAGCCTTGTCAAAGTGCCGCTGTATACGTATGCGCTCTCGGGACGTGACACTACTTTGTGGATAAACAGGGTGTTGCAGAGGCTTGGCGAAGCGCCTGTGGTCTTTGATGAAAAGCTTGCCGAAAGAAGCCGCAGGAACATCGAGCAGATGCTTGTGAATGACGGCTATCTGCATGCGTCGGTCGATTTCGAGTGCGAGAAGAACGACAAGAAAAAACGTGCCGTGGCGACATACTATCTTCATGAACGTGAAAGGTATTTTGTTTCGGACATTTCGTTGAACACCAACGACACTATTCTGAAAGCAATCATAGACTCCACGTCAGCGCTCTCATATCTTCGTCCGGGAATGCCTTTCAGCGTGGACGGTCTTGAACAGGAGCGTACAAGGATTGTGAAAATGCTCAGGAACAAGGGCTATTACCGTTTCCAAAAGGATTATATCACCTTTACAGCGGACACCGCTCACTATTCGAACAAAGTGAAGCTCTCGATGGATATCGCAATGTTCACTCCGTCGGTGAATGCTACTCCTAAGCCGCACCCCTCGTATACGGTCGGTAACGTCTATTATATCGCCGGGGCAGGCATGCGTCTCGACGACGAGGCTCTCTCCAAGTGCGATACGATGAAGTACCGCAACTTCAAGATATTCTATAACGACAACACTATAGTGCGTCCGAGCGTGCTTGCCGAAAATACCTATCTTGAGCCCGGAGAACTCTATTCGCAGAACAATGTGGACAGGACATACAACGCTTTCTCTCAGCTGACGGCGTTGAAGTACACCACGATACGCATGGTGGAACGCCCAGATACGGCCGTGCTTGACTGTTACATTCTGTTCGAACGCAACAAGCGACGCTCCGTAGGCTTTGAGGTAGAGGGCACTAACACGGCGGGAGACCTGGGAGCGGCAGCGTCCGTGACATTCTCGGACAAAAATCTTTTCCGAGGCTCGGAATTGCTTTCGCTGCGTATATTCGGCGCATACGAGGCGGTATCCAACCTTAGCGGTTACACCGGCGACAGCTATTTCGAGTATGGCGCCGAGGTGAGCCTGCGTCTGCCCGGCGGCATTGCGCAGAGCGTAATACCTGCCAAAAGGCGTATGCTGCTATCATCTACGGTCTTCTCCCTAAAGCTCAATTCGCAAGAACGTCCTGAATTCGAGAGACGTATCCTCTCCGGCTCGTGGAGCTATATGTGGAGCAGGAAAAAGGATACCAACCACAAACTCGACATTCTTGACCTCAACTACATCTACGTGCCCTGGATTTCGGATACATTCAAGAAAGAGTATCTCGACAGCGTGTCGAACAGGAACTCTATTCTTAAGTACAACTACGAAAACCTGCTTATTACAAAACTCGGATATACTTACTCGTTCAACTCGTCGCATAATGACGCCAACCGCTTTGAGCGTGTCGTATACTCGATGCGCGCCAACGTGGAGTGTTCCGGCAACGTGCTTTACGGAGTGAACAGCCTGTTCGGCGGAAAGAAGAATGACGACGGGCAGTACACATTCCTCAGCATTGCCTATGCCCAGTACGTCAAAGGCGACTTTGACTTTGCGACAAGAATAAATATGGACGACCGCAACTCGATAGTCCTGCACTTCGGGCTCGGCGTGGCGTATCCGTACGGGAACTCGCGTGTGCTGCCGTTCGAGAAACGTTATTTCGCAGGCGGAGCCAACGGTATGCGAGGGTGGACCGTAAGGAGCCTCGGCCCCGGACGCTACAGGAACGAAGGCAAAAGCATTGACTTTATCAATCAGTCGGGAGACATTAAGCTCGACCTGAACGTTGAATATCGTACGCACCTGTTCTGGAAAATCCATTCGGCAGTGTTCCTTGATGCCGGTAACATTTGGACTATCAGGGATTACAAGGAACAGCCCGGAGGCCAGTTCAAGTTCACGACCTTCTATAAGGATTTGGCTTTGTCGTACGGCATCGGCTTCAGGTTTGACTTCGGCATGTTCATATTCCGCCTCGATGCGGCTATGAAAGCCATAAATCCCGCATACGAAGGAAAGGAGCATTTCCCGATAATATGCCCGCGCTTCGGACGTGACTTCGCTCTGCACTTTGCAGTCGGATATCCGTTCTGATGCCTGGCAACCTGTTTTAGAAGAAGAAAAAATATATAAATGGAGATTAGATTTATGAGTATTGGCAGCGGAAGCTGCGGGAACTGTTACTACCTCGGGGTGGGGGACTATGGCATCCTTGTAGATGCCGGAGTGCCTTCGAAGACCATAAGGGCTGCGTTGAAAAAGGAAGGGATTCTGTTTGAGAGCATATGCGCCATGTTCGTCACTCACGACCATGCCGACCATATAAAGGCACTCGGCGTGATATCATCGAAAGCGAACATCCCGGTATATGCCACCCGTGAGGTGCATGAAGGCATAACAAGGAACTATTGCGTTTCAAAGCCGATTGAGCCGGAGTATGTAAGATACGTTGTCAAAGAGGAGCCTGTCGTTCTGCGTGACATGGTCATAACGCCGTTCGAGGTGCCTCATGACGGAAGTGACAATGTTGGCTATTTCATTGAGGTTGGCGACAAGAGGTTCTGTATCGCTACTGACCTCGGAGAGATAACTCCTGTAGTGTCGGAATATGTGGACAGGGCGAATTTTCTTGTGATTGAGTCGAACTATGAGGAGCAGATGCTTGCGATGGGACGTTATCCCGAATTCCTCAAGATGCGTGTGTCCGGGCCAAGAGGGCATTTGAGCAACCAAGTGACTGCGAGGTATCTTGCATCGCATTTCAATGAGCATCTCAAGTATATATGGCTGTGTCACCTGAGCGAGGAGAACAACCATCCGGAACTCGCATACAAGGCTGTCGCAATGGAGTTCGGCGACTACGGAATAATCGCAGGCAAGGATGTCCGGCTTACCGTGCTTAAGCGTGCCGTGCCATCGCAACTCTACCGTCTGTGATAAGGAATAAGAAGAGTATTAATGAATAAAATAATAGAACTATGAATTTTGTACAAGAACTTAAATGGAGAGGCATGATTCAGGACATGACTCCCGGAACCGAAGAGCAGTTGCAGAAAGAGATGACAAGCGCATATCTCGGTATTGACCCAACTGCCGATTCTTTGCATATCGGCCACCTTGTAGGCGTAATGATGCTGCGTCATTTTCAGCTTTGCGGTCATAAGCCTATCGCTCTTATCGGAGGCGCTACAGGCATGATTGGCGACCCTTCGGGCAAGTCTAAGGAGCGTGTGCTGATAGACGAGGAGAAGCTCCGCCACAATCAGGAGGCGTTGAAGAAACAGCTTGCGCGTTTCCTTGATTTTGACAGCGATGCTCCTAATGCGGCTGTGCTCGTGAACAACTATGACTGGATGAAGGAGTTTACATTCCTCGATTTTATCCGCAACATAGGCAAGATGATAACGGTGAACTACATGATGTCCAAGGACTCTGTTAAGCGTCGTCTTTCGGGCGAGGCCGGTACCGACGGCATGTCGTTCACTGAATTTACATACCAGCTGCTTCAGGGCTATGACTATGTTCATCTTAACGAGACTCATGGCTGTAAGCTTCAGCTTGGCGGCGCAGACCAGTGGGGCAACATAACAACGGGTACTGAAATGATTCGCAAGATGTCGGGCAACGAGGTGTTCGCATTGACTTGTCCTCTTATTACAAAGGCTGACGGAAAGAAGTTCGGCAAGACTGAACAGGGCAACATCTGGCTCGACAAGCGCTATACATCGCCTTACCGTTTCTATCAGTTCTGGCTTAACGTAAGCGACGATGATGCCGAGAAGTATATAAAGATTTTCACATCAATATGCCGTGAGGAGATTGAATCGCTCGTCGCTGAACATGCCGAGGCTCCTCATTTGCGTCTGTTGCAGAAGCGTCTGGCTAAGGAGGTTACGGTACTTGTTCATGGCGAGGAAGAATATAACAAGGCTGTTGAGGCTTCGAATATCCTATTCGGAAACGCATCGACCGACGCATTGCGTTCGCTCGATGAGGATACTCTGCTTGCTGTGTTTGACGGAGTACCCCGCTTTGAGGTTTCACGTGATGCGGTAGAGGCGGGCATGAAGGCTGTAGACCTCACGACTGACGCTGCTGCGATATTCGCCTCAAAGGGTGAGATGCGTAAGCTCGTTCAGGGCGGCGGCGTCTCTGTGAACAAGGAGAAGCTTGCGGCTTTTGACCAGCTTATAACAACGGAGCATCTGCTCAACGGCAAGTACATTCTTGTTCAGAAGGGCAAGAAGAACTATTACCTTATTATCGTAAAGTGATAATGAGATAAGGTTTAGAGTTTAGAGTTTAGAGTTTAGAGTTTAGAGTTGAGAGTTTAGAGTTTAGAGTTTAGAGAATGTTGAACGGCACTCGCTACCGCCAACAGATTAACGTTTAACGATTAACGATTAACGATTAACGTTTAACGATTAAAGATTAACGATGAACGTTTAGCGATTAACGATTAACGATTAACGAGCAGTTGTCATGCTTGAGCGAAGTGCAGCGGAGCGAAGCATCTCAAAAACTGCCTTTATTTGCTGTAAAAACAGAGCAAGGGGGTGACTAAAAAGTAAATTTGGTACCCTAAATTTGGCGACGCTCGTTGTAAAATAACAAAGTAAACTTTGTGTTTAACTCGCTTGCACAAATTTCCTGTGTTACGTTTGCCTTCAAAATCCTCATTTACGCTCAGTAAATTAACCCTTTGTGGCTTGTCCTCCTCGCTACTCGGCAAAGAAAGCAAGCACTCTTTGCTCTCGTTAGCAGCGTCGGTTGCGGTTTTGAAGCCTGCACAAGCCTTGAACTTTGCTTTTTATT
>JAFTRV010000013.1 GCA_017462065.1 Bacteroidaceae bacterium | reverse complement strand
CCAAAAGTCACCCTCTTGTCGTCGGGGGTGAATAAAAAGCAAAGTTCAAGGCTTGTGCAGGCTTCAAAACCGCAGTTTACTTGGCGTAAATGAGGATTTTGAAGGCAAACGTAACACAGAAATTTACTTTTTAGTCACCCCTTTATTATTAAAACCAAATCCCATGAAACTATTGCTGCATATAATTACCAAAAGCATCATACTCACGACAATCGCTATCGTCGCATACAGCATATACTGCCTTATCACGAAGTAATGCCGTAGTTAAATAAGCGAGTCAGGGCTGCCCCGGGGCTGCCCTGACTCGCTTATGACCTTTACAGAATTTATTACATCTTCTCCTCAACAAGCGCCTTCATCGCATCGCCGCGCAGGTCGCGCTGAACGATTGTGCCGTCGGGCGCAAAGAGTATAATCTGAGGTATGCCTCTGATTCCGTAAATCTCGGTTGCGTTGTCCTTGTTGTCACGGGGAACATATATCTGAGGGTAGGTTATGCCCTCGGCTGTCAAGGCAGCCTTGAAGCTATCCTCTTCGTCCCAGACGTTCACGCCAAGCACCATGAACTTGTCGCCGCCGAACTTGTCCTGCAGTTCAATAAGGTTGGGAATCTCACGCTTGCAGGGACCGCACCACGAAGCCCAGAAGTCGGCAAGCACATACTTGCCCTTGCCTACATAGTCGGACAGCTTGGACGCCTTGCCGTCGGCAGAAAGAGCGGTGAAGTCGATGAACATCTTGCCTGCCTGCGTAGCCTCGGCCTTCAGCAGGTTCTCACGCATTTTATTTATCTGTGAAAGCCTGCTTGCGTATTTTACCTTGCCTATCATTGTGTCGAGCTCGCCAATTGTAGGGTAGAAGCTCTCCGCCACCATAGCAAGCACGAAAGCGCCGAGCATATTGTTCTTGTTATCCTCGATAGCCTTGCGATAAATGTCATATACAGCCTCAATGTCGGCATTCACAAGCCCGCCGATTTCCTCTTGTGTCTTTCCTTGTGCCTGCAGCTCCTGTATCTTCGCATTTACAGCATTGCCGGCAGCCTCGACAGCCTTTTCCATTTCGGCACGCTTGTCATTAAGGCCGCCATTGTCCGTTACGGGAATACCGGCTGCCGTATAATCGATATTTACATTTCTACCGGGCTCAACGATGAACGCTACTCTTGAGCGTTTGTTACCCTGTATGAGTACCTGAAAGTATTTCTGGTCGTCGCATGCGCCGTCGAACTTGAATGCGCCGTCAGCAATCTGAACGGTGTCGATATACACTGCATCATCGATAAGGTATATCTCCTTGCCGTTATACTTCGCATCGACCTTGCCTGTAATGGTATAGCTCTGCGCTGAAACCGAAAAAGCGACAAGCGAAAGAGCCAAAAATGATAGAATTCTCATATTCAAATGTTTTAAATTAATATTCATAGCGTCCTTGCAAAGATAAGAGGTTTTGCCGAACATCCTCCGCTCTTTACATTATTTAATATACCCGGCTATCTTGCTATCCAGCTCCGAAGCCTGTATGCCACGTTCAAGAATTGTTCCGTCGGGAGCGATAATCATCAAATGCGGAATAGTCTCGACATTGTACAGTGTAGAAGCAGTCTTAGGGTCGTTGGTATATGGAACAAACAACTGCTGATAGTCCAATCCAAGCTCCTTGACCGCAGCCCTGAAGCGGTCTTCGAGGTCACCGATGCAGACTCCGAGGACAATGAGGTTCTCACCGGCATACTTTTTGTTTGCTTCAATAACCTTCGGCATCTCCCTTTTGCACGGCCCGCACCAAGAGGCCCAGAAGTCCACGACCAGGTACTTGCCTTTTCCTGCGTAATCGGAGAGCTTGGCAGGCGTGCCGTCAAGAGCAAGGCCGTCGAAATCGACAAACGGCATGCCCGGAGCTGTCTGCTCACGATGATAGAGCCCTGAATGAGTTTTCTTCAACAAGGGGAACTCTCCGGCATGCTTTACATCACGCATAATCGCATCTAAGCTGGCGTAATCGGTAAACTGACGGGCTATCGTGTTAAGCACATAAGCGCCGAGAATGTTCTTGCGGTTCTTCCTTATCGCCTTAAAGTATATCTCGTTAGCGACGTTGGCATCCGACGCCTCACGCGCCCGAGTCCTGATTTCCGCGAACTTCTCATTATAACCGCCTTTGTCAAGGACCTTTGCGGGGCGAACAGTAAGGTCGGCCTTGACCTTGACATTCTTTCCTACAATTACTGTTGCAGCGACGCCCTTTGCCTTGTTTACGATAACATCGAACACGGAAGGCGTGTCGAGCTTGCCGGCAAACTCGAAAGTTCCGCCTGCAATATTCGTTCGGGCAATAGTATCGCCCGTAACTTTATTAACAAGGAATGCAGGCTTGTCATTAAAACTGTCACTTACCGTACAAGAGATTGTATATTCCTGTGCAGACGCAAATAGTGCGACTGCTGAAAAGATAATTGTAAAAAGCGTTCTCATCTGTATTCTGTTTTTATATTTGTCAAAGCATTCATTCAAACGTCATGCGTACCCAGCCGAGATTGCGGCCATTCTTGCCCATCTGCTGCATGATGACGCTCTTTCCCTCGCTGTTTGTATATGCAAGCGGTTTCTCGAAATAGTCGTGCGAGTGACCGCCAAGAATGACGTCAATCCCTGCCGTTTCTTTGGCAAGGCGCTCGTCGTTGTACTCATTGCCTATCCGCCACCCCAAGTGCGAAAGACAGATGATAGCGTCGCAGCCTTTGCTTTTTAGAGCCTCGACCGAGACTTTTGCGGCCTCTACCGGCGAGATGAACTTAACTCCTTCGTAATTCTCCTTGCTCACAAGGCCTTCAGGGTCGGGCGACAAGCCGAAAACGCCTATCTTGCGGCCGGCCTTTTCTATAACGACGTATGGCTTGACTACGCTCTCGCACACCGTTCCCGTAAAGTCATAGTTGGCGCAAAGCACCGGGAAGTTCGCCAAGCTGAATATCCTTGCCATGTTCTCAAGACCGAAGTCAAACTCATGATTGCCTATCGCACAGGCGTCGTACCCCATTGCGTTCATCATCCCTATCTCCATTTCCCCTTTGAAGGTGTTGTAGTACAGCGAGCCCTGAGAGAAGTCTCCGCAGTCGAAAAGCAGAATGTTCTCACGCCCCAGAGAGTCGGCAAGCTGCTCTATGAGCAACGCCCTGTTAAGCACGCCTGCCCCGCCGTTCTTCTCGGCGTCGATGCAGCTATGGGTGTCATTGGTGTGCAGCACTGTTATCACGCTCCCGGCCGGACGGCATGCGAAGCACAGCAACGCAACCGATATTATCGCTACATATTTTTTCATAAGCCTTGTTACTCTATTACTTTTATTCTGCCGTCACACTCAGCCGTCACCGGCTTGCCCTCGGCGGCAAGTTCCTTTACATACTGCACCATGAGATCACGCACCGTCACGCTGCTCATAATCTCACGATTGACGCCAAGAGCGAGAGCTGTCATCTTGTCGTTGCCCTGAGAGAGATAATCCGACGTAGCTACACGATACTCCTTGCCCGCATCGACAGGCTCGCCGTTCACCATAGCCGACAGCAAGCCGCCCTGCGGAGTAATCTCGAGCCTCAGGCCGCTTATAGCCTCGCCACCGACCGACGCCACTTCACGGCACAGCTGCAGCAACTGCTCGCCATTGAGCGTCACGAAAGCGAGAGTATTCTCAAACGGGAATATGCTATATATGTCGCCGAACGTTATTGTTCCTTGCTGGAGATTGCTGCGCAAGCCTCCCTTGTTCGTGATTGCCACATCTATCTTTTCGCTGCTGTACCTTTGCGCCATGCGGTGCAGGGCGTCGGCCGCAAAGTTCATGAGCGGGCTTTCGGGAAGGTACTTTTCAAGAGCGACGGCAGCCTCGCCTATTACGGGACGCTTTATGCTGTCCACCTTTTCACGCCCCTGCGCAAGCAGCTCCCTGACCGCCGCGGCGCCGGAATCGCACTTCACGGCAACAACCTTGATGTTCCCCGCCTCTATTGTCAGCGCCTGCTTCTCGGGATAGTATAACATATAGATTATGAACACCACCGACAATATAAATAGCGACAATGATATCTTTTTCATAGAATAATATTTGTTTGTCAAAGGTAGTGCTTATCGCACTAAAATGCAATTTTAGAGCAAAATAATCGGCGACATTTGGTAAAACAAGAAAAATGAAGTATCTTTGCCCCGCTTTCGGCGTAATCGCTGTCAAGGAAGTGTAACTTGATATGTTGCGTTTGAATGATTGAACAATTTAACAAATCAAAAAAATGGATTTTATTAAAATTGCTAAAGAAGCATTTGCTACTGACGTAAAGCGTGAGTTGGAGTTCGGCCCCGGCGACACTATCACAGTAGCTTACAAAATCATCGAGGGAACAAAGGAGCGTATCCAGATGTATCGTGGCGTTGTTATCCGTATCAGCGGTCACGGCAACGAGAAGCGTTTCACAGTACGCAAGATGTCAGGTACTGTAGGCGTTGAGCGTATCTTCCCATTGAACTCACCTGCTATCGACAGCATCACTGTCAATAAGCGTGGTCGTGTTCGTCGTGCTAAACTTTACTACTTGCGTGCCCTTACAGGTAAGAAGGCTCGTATTAAAGAGATTAAAGCGTAAGCATACACTTAAAAGTTAATAAAATAAGAGATGCATCAAAAGTGCATCTCTTATTTTATTATATAAAGTGACGAAGAGCATCGTACGCTTGTTTATACTTTATTATACTTTACTTGTTACTTGTTCAATTCACCGAGTTTGGCGCCGGTAAAGATGTGCTTCCAGCCTTCTGCGTCATTCTTTGGAGCTGTAAGCTTGAAGCCCGCCTTCTTTTGGAACACAAGGACAAAGTCCGAGCCACCGAAAAGGAAATACCCAAGCGGGTCGCCCTTCTTAACTCTGTCGCCAACCTTGAGATAGCTTTCAAAGTTTACCGAAGCCACCTGCGACATGCCTATAGGCATAACGGCCACCAAGCCATACTCCTCGGTATCGAGAATAAGGAGGCCTCGTGTCTCTATGCTCTGCCAGCCGGGGACAGAACAGTCCACGACATACTGCTGCAGGCTCGGTTCCCAAGTAACCTTGCCGCCAAGAGCGTCGTCGCCCGGAACGATGCGTATCTCCTTTATCACTCCGTCGAGCGGGAAATGGTAACGGTGATAGTCGTTCGCATTGAGGAACGCATGATAGAACGTTCCGCCTGCGAACTCGTCGCAATATGGGCTTTCGGGCGTTATAAGATTACGGACCGAGTTGAACACTCGCGACTTCACGGCAATCTTCTCTTCGGTAACTATATATGACTCCTCGTCTATGTCCCACACTCCCTGAGGCGTTGAGTCGCAAGGCGACACAACGATAGAATTGTCTTCGGGCTCCGTTACGGGACGTACTTCGGGCGACTTCAGGCGGCGAGCGAAGAAGTCGTTGAACGAATGCCAGTTCGACGGGTCTTCGTACCAGCCGTGAGTCATGCCAAGCTCCTCTTGCTGCATGAGCATCTCCTCATACTCCTTGCTCCACGATTCGGGCGAAGAGAGGAATTTTCCCCAGGTCTTGCAATATTCGACAAGCCAGCTGCGGTAGGGCTCGACGTACTGCACCGACGCAGTGAACAGGTTCCTGCCCTCAAGCTCCTCGAGAGGCATGCAGTTGATGAAATAGCAATAACAGAGCGCCTGATACATGCGGCCGAAGACCGAAGGCTGACCGGGACAAAGGATTATATCCCAGGGCATCGCTCTCTGAGAGTATTCCATAAAGCTGTAATAGTCCTCAAGCGACTGCACGGGGTTGCTGCTCTTGTCAGGATTTATAGCCTTGCCCTTTTCTATGGCTTTGGTAAGCAGCGCCTTAAGTTCCGCATTACCCTCTACCAATTCAATAAGTTTCATCGTATTTCGTATAATTTTTCTTAGACACGCTTTTGCAGCGCCCGCACCGGCAGGCCCGGATATTCGAGCCCATTGCAAACGCCGCACAATTCTTGTTACCACAAAGGTATGAATAAATTTTCAAACCCGAGCCTTTATTACGTCCTTTTGACCGCAATATATGTTAAATTAACATAAGCCGCTTACAGCACGGACGCATTCTACATTATTAGAACAAAGTCACTTGCATGCATGGCCCTCTTTCTCAATCACCGCTAAGGCACGCAGTTCGTCCGCCGCATTAACAGCGACTACCGCATCTCCGGCCGTCGGCGAGTAGGGAGAGGTCACGGCGCCTATCGTCTCGTCAAGCACCGTGCATTGGATATTGTTGGAATCGAGCAGCCCTTTTATCAGTTGGGCCTGCCACAAGGTGCCTGCAAAAACCTGCACCAGCCTATTGTTATCAGTCGCCGACATAAGTACCTCCTTTTTTATAATCAAACAACATTCAAGCCCTCTTTGTTAGAGCAGCTTCAGGTGCAAATATATCATCGACGCAAAAGAATGCCCCGCATTAATTATTAAAAAATCTTAAAACAGATAACTCATTCATACATATTGCCTATTTTTGTAAAAACAGGGAGCGCCGACGCCCCCGCAATGTAGAACATTTTAAATTTTAAGACCATGATAGACGTAAAAGCATGTTTGAACGAGGCTGAAGAGTTGATGCAGATGAGCATCATGCACCTTGAGGAAGAGTTTTCACATATTCGTGCAGGAAAGGCCAACGTACACATCCTCGACTGCGTGAGAGTAAGCTCATACGGCTCCGAGATGCCGTTGAACAACGTAGCGACAATCACCACCCCCGACCTTCGCACAATAGCCATCAAGCCCTGGGACAAGAATATGATAGCCCCCATCGAAAAGGCCATCATCGACTCTCCTGTCGGCATTATGCCTACAAACAACGGCGAAGTCATCATCATCGCTATTCCCCCATTGACAGGCGAGCGTCGCAAGGACCTCGTAAAGCAGTGCTCTCACGAGCTTGAGACAGCGAAGATAAGCATTCGCAACGCACGCCGTGACGGCATCGACACAATGAAGAAGTCGGTTAAGGAGGGCACTCCCGAAGATATAGCAAAGGACGGCGAAGAGAGCTTGCAGAAAATCCACGACAAGTATATAAAGAAAGCCGAGGAGGTATTCGCCGCTAAGGAAAAGGAGATAATGACCGTTTAATTCCGCATTAGGTGCAGGGAACGGTCATAAGAAGCTCGGGCAGCGTCTACGGCGTACGTGCCGCAGACGGCAGCCTCGTCGATTGCAGGGTAAAGGGCAACTTTCGCCTTAAGGGCATAAGAAGCACCAACCCCGTCGCTGTCGGCGACCATGTCGTGTTCGACATGCGTGAGGACGGCACGGCATACATCACAGAGATTCTTGAACGCAAGAACTACATTGTACGCAAGGCCTCTAACCTATCCAAGCAGTCACATATTCTTGCAGCCAACCTCGACCTCTGTTTTCTTGTCGTTACCATAAGCCACCCTGCCACCGCCACTACGTTCATTGACCGTTTCCTCGCATCGGCCGAGGCATACCGTGTGCCTGTTGCGATTGTTTTCAACAAGACCGACCTCTACAACGAGAGCGAGCGCGAGGAACTGGAATACCTTACAGCGTTGTACGAGAGCATCGGGTATCGTTGCCTGCATACAAGCGCAGCTGAAGAGGAGGGAATTGAAGTCCTGAAGGAGATGATGACCGGCAAGGTTTCATTGCTCGCAGGAAATTCGGGCGTAGGAAAGTCGAGCCTCGTAAACGCCGTGGCTCCTGAGATTGCGGCGAAAGTGGGAGAGATTTCAAGGACCCACGACACGGGCATGCACACCACCACCTATACCGAAATGTTCGAGTTCATGCCCGGCAGCTACATCGTAGACACTCCGGGAGTGAAAGGGTTCGGCACGTACGACATGGAGATTGAAGAGATTTCGCACTACTTCGTGGAGTTCTTCGAGTTGTCGAAAGATTGCCGCTACGGCAACTGCACTCACACCCACGAGCCCGGCTGTGCGGTGCTCGAGGCGCTTGAAAGAGGAGAGATAGCCCCGTCACGCTACCAGTCGTACCTGAGCATGCTCGAAGACAAGGACGAGGGTAAATACAGAGCCTCGGAATAACGGCTCACCAGCAAAGCCTGGGGGGAATAGAATGTTTCATTCTTATTGCAACTTACCCTTAGCCAGTTATCTTTTATTCTCGTTGTTGTCGTTCTATCATGTACTTTTGTCGCACAAAAGTACCAAAAAGCCCGGCACAGGGAAAGATGCGATTAAGTGAGTGCAAAGGAAATTCATTTACTTTGCCGAGCGTGAGCATCTTATCTAAGAACAGTCTGCCTTTTGTTGGCAACACCGCCTAATCGCAACCCGTGCGGCACAAACTACGTCT
>JAFTRV010000012.1 GCA_017462065.1 Bacteroidaceae bacterium | reverse complement strand
CCGCAAGGAGGTTCGTGACCAGACATTCATCGACCGCACCGACAATCTCTTTCACATCAACCAGCCTCGCGAGTTCGACAGCTACGTCACCGAGAACGGTTACGACAGCAAGGAGATATACCGTGTCGTCCATAGCCTTCCTCGTGACTACCGCATACCATTCCTGATGCATATATCCGGTTTCAAGTACCGTGAGATAGCCGACAGGCTTAACCTGCCCCTCGGCACTGTAAAGAGCCGCATCTTCTTCACCCGCCAGCAACTACAGGTGCTGCTGAAAGATTACAGAAAGTGAAAACGGAAAGGTGTAACTCTCAACTGTAAACTCTCAAAGCGAATGCTGCCAACATTCTTTCAACTCTAAACCCTCCCATGAGATCCTTCGCTTCGCTCGAGGATGACAAATGCCCGTTCCTTGTTAATCGCTAAACTTTAAACTCTTAACTCTCAGCTCTTTACTCGTTTTTAGATATTCGCAATGCGCATGATATCGGCAAAGACTCCGGCTGCGGTGACGCCTGCACCGGCTCCATAGCCCTGAATGAGCATAGGATACTCCTTGTAGCGTTCTGTAGTCAGCAGAATTATGTTGTTGCTGCCCTCGAGGTGGTAGAACGGGTGGCACTCGTCCACTTTGCTGAGCGAAACGCTTCCCTTGCCATCTTCGTACTTGGCAATGAAACGCCAGTGCTTCCTTTCGGCAACGAGCTCCTTGCGTCTCTCCTCGAACTCTTTGTCGAGCTCGGGAAGCTTGGCCCAGAAATTCTCCAACGTGCCGTCGAACAGCTCCTGCGGAATGAACAGGTTGGCATCGACATCCTCCTGCTCAATAGAGTACCCTGCTTCTCGTGCAAGAATGACAAGCTTTCTTATCACATCCTTGCCGCTGAGGTCTATGCGCGGGTCGGGCTCGCTGTAGCCCTTCTCCTTTGCCAGCTGAACAGCCTTGCTCATAGGCACATCCTCGCCGAGTACGTTGAAGATGAAGTTGAGCGTTCCGCTCAACACAGCCTCAATCTTCAGTATCTTGTCGCCGCTGTTTATAAGGTCGTTTATGGTGCTTATGATAGGCAGGCCGGCGCCTACGTTGGTCTCGAACAGGAACTTTATGTTACGCTGGCGCGCGATATGCTTGAGGTTGCTGTATGTCTCGTAGTTCGACGACGCCGCAACCTTGTTGGCTGCGACAACGCTCACGTTATGCGACAGCAGGTCGCCGTAAAGCGAAGCGACCTCGGGGTTTGCCGTGCAGTCCACGAATACCGAGTTAAAGATATTCATCTTTATAATCTCTTTCCTTAGGTTGTAGATGTCGCTCTCCTTGCTCTCCTGCAACGCTGTGCGGTAGTCGCTGAGGTCGAGCCCCTCACGGTCAAATATCGCATGGCGGCTGTTGGCTATGCCCACTACGTTCAGCTTCAGGGCATGCTCTCTCTTCAGCTTCTCCTGCTGCGACGCAATCTGCTCAATGAGGCTTCCGCCGACAGTTCCGATGCCGCAGATGAAGAGGTTCAGCACCTTGTACTCCGAAAGGAAGAACGAGTCATGTATGACGTTGAGCGTCTTACGCAGCAGGTCGTTCTTTATGACGAACGATATATTGGTCTCCTGCCCGCCTTGAGCGCACGCTATCACGTTGATGCCATTGCGTCCGAGGGTCTGGAACAGCTTGCCGATGATGCCGGCGTTGTGACGCATGTTCTCGCCTACGATAGCGACGGTCGAAAGGTCGCCTGTCGCACGCACGCTCTCCATGAGTCCCATAGAGATCTCTTTCTCGAACTCTTTGTTCAGTACCTCGCAAGCCTTTTCGGCATCGACATGACGCAAGCCCAGCGACGTGCTGTTCTCGGACGATGCCTGAGCGACAAGGAAGACGCTTATGCCGGCATTGGCAAGGGCACGGAATATTCTGTGGTTTACGCCTACCACGCCCACCATGCCAAGTCCCTGAACGGTAAGCAGGTCGGTGTCGTTGATGCTTGATATTCCCTTGATGAGCCTTCCTTCGTCCTCGCTGTTGGCGTCTATTATGGTGCCTTCGCCATCGGGGTTAAAGGTGTTCTTTATCTTTATCGGGATATTAGCCTTGAAGACGGGGTATATTGTCGGGGGGTATACCACCTTAGCTCCGAAGTTGCAAAGCTCTGTCGCCTCTACGTAGCTCAGGTGCTTAATGGTGTATGCCGAGTTTATGATGCGAGGGTCGGCTGTCATGAAGCCGTCCACGTCGGTCCAAATCTCGAGCATGTCGGCTTTCAGCGTCGCTGCTATGATGGCTGCGGTGTAGTCGCTGCCGCCACGTCCGAGGTTCGTTATCTCGCCGCTCTCCTTGTCCTGCGCTATGAAGCCCGGCACGACGATGATGCTATCCTTGCTTCCGTCGAACGTCTGGTGTATAAGAGCCTCGGTCTCCTCGTTGGCAAGTATGTTCTTGCCATGCTTTACCTCGGTCTTTATGAACTGGCGGGCGTTGTACCTTACGGCACCCTCTATGAGAGCTGTTACGATACGGCTCGAGATTCTTTCGCCATAGCTTACGATAGTGGCTTCCGACTTCGGCGTTATGTTGTTTATGAGCGCAAGCCCATGATATATGTTGTCAAGCTCGTTGAGCAGCTTGTCGGTCTCATGCAACAAGGCTGTACGTTTCTCCTCGTCTGCAATGACGCCGTATATGAGCTCATGGTGCAGCGTTACAATCTGCTGAAACTCCTCGTTGAAGCTCTCGTCGCCGCTCACTGCAATCTGAGCGGTTTTTATTAGCCTGTCCGTTACGCCTCCAAGAGCCGACACCACGACAATGACATTCTCGTTCTTGGCGGTTGCCTCAACGATGTTCTTCAGGTTTAATATGCTGTTTACGGAACCTACAGATGTCCCGCCGAATTTCATTACTTTCATTTTCTACAGTATTTTACATGCTTTGCATGTCTTTGGTCTGCAAAGTTACAGAAAAACACTGGAATAATCAACCGAGACTGGAATAATCGTGAATCTGTAAATAATAGTGCATCTTACACTGATAATAAGAGAATTACGTTGAGAATATAAGAAATAACGCTGTTGGTGTTTTTGCAGTGGTTTAAGTGGATGCAAGAAAGATGAGTTTAAGGCTGCGTTGGGGTTGCCTACAAGCAGAAGGCGAAATAAGGGTATGAAGCTATAAAACAAACCAAATCGTAATAAATTACCCATACAAAGTTTATTATTACGACTTTTTTGTAAATTTGCAGCAGGATAGGAGCAATTCCATCCAATACATTTGATAAAAAGAGGCGTTATGTCTTCTTCTTGTATGTGAAAAGCGTAGGAAACTTAATCACTGTGTACAAGAGACGATATAATGGTCTCCATGCATAAGCGTGGGGCTGTTATAACCACATCTGTACACAGAGGTATTCCTACCACCTTCACATAAAGACGTGGCATACGGTTCCACGCTTCTATGTTGATCAAAAGAATCTTGTAGGAATCGTAGGGTAGGAGATTATTACAATGGCAATTTCAATGGTTGAACGTCATGGTAGTTGGTATGACATCTATGATGAAAGAGGAAAAAAACAGAAAACATTACCAGAACATATTGGGATGTTACTTGGTTGGGGTACGCGTTTTTTTATCGTTCACAAAGGCTCGTGGTACGAGTTGTACGATGAATCAGGGAAGAAATACAAAACCATTCCAGACCATACAGGAACCTTTGTTAGTATTTCTGGTGACATTTTTATCCTAAGAAAAGGTTCATGGTTGGAAACTTACGATATGTTGGGTAAAAAGATAAATACACGCCCAGCCCGCTGATTTAATATAATGTGCTTTATCTCTGCTCTGACAAAGAGTCATTCGAGATAAAGCACGCTTAATTGATACCATAATGGAGTCTACAACAATAAAAGCCTTATTCGGGAGGCGAAATATCCGTTTTGTCATCCCAGCCTATCAAAGGGCATACATATGGGATAAAAAACAGTTTTCTCAATTTAGAGAAGACCTTCAAGACTGTGCAGGAAATGATTATTATTTAGGTCATTTTTTATTTGAGCAAGATGGAGATACATTTTATGTAATTGACGGACAGCAACGACTTACGACAAGTATTATATTTTTTAGTGCGTTTCTACATGTTATAAAAAGTAGAGAAGCGGAATGGATAAAAACCGATAAAAAAGAAATTATACAGGACTAGCTTTTAGACGATTCGGACTATTATCTGAAAGACTGTAGGCATAATAGACAAAAATTTGCTACCGTCGAATATGATAATAACTTCTTTGTCGATACTATTATTGAGCATTATAATAGTGTGTCAAATGATGATTTGACCTCCAAATCAAAGGCTGCAATCTATCGGGCTTTATGTTTTTTCGAGGAATGGCTAAAAGATTGTACTATAGATGATATACTGTTGTATGTTTCGTCTTTGGAAAATGCTGCGATAACCACATTTGTAGTGAAAGACAAATTGCAGGCTTGCCAGATTTTTGCCTATCAAAATGATAGAGGCAAAAGACTTTCTAATCTTGAAATTCTGAAAGCATATTTTATGCTACAGATTTACAGAACTCCCTTTGATACGTTTGAGCATGAAGGTGGTATTACTTATATTGAAAGAGCGTTTGAGGATATTTATCGCTACATAGTTTTGGTCTCCGTTGACGAAGATAGTGTACTTAGTTATTATTGGAGGGCGATTGGTCCGAAGGGATATTATAGTGAGAATGTAGTTCATGAGATTAAAGCATGGATAAATGCCTGTTCCAAAGAGGAACAATTTGAAAGGATTAAACAATTTGTAAACGGATTATCAAAATCTTTCCAAGTTGTAAATCAGATAGAGCATGACAACAGTTTCTATACCGCCAATCTGAAAAATCTTAAGAATATGGCAATCTCTTATCCCATATTGATTAAGGCCAAACTATCGAATGTGAGCAAAGAACTTTTCGATAAAATCATTAAATTAATGGAAAATATAACTTTCCGCTCACTAATAAGAGGAGGTAGAGCTGACATTATAAGTCGTATGCAACAAATCATTCCAAAGACAATGGTTCCCGATGGTTTTAGCCAAATGATTGATACCGCGATTTGGAAACTAAATAACGATTGGTGGTGGGGATATTGGAGTGACAAACAAATGCTTGAACACATCAAGAGTGGTTGGTTCTATGGTAATAGAGTTGATAATTATCTTTTATGGAGATACGAGCAATGGCTGTGTTGTAAGAACTATCCTAACCCCAAAATCTGCTTTTCTGATGTAATATCTAATGAAATTATAGAGCATATTGCCCCTCAGACTCAATCAAGCCCATTAGAAAATGGCTATGGCATATATGAAGATAAAGACAATCCACAACAAGGGATAGTTTCTGGAGAATATATGAATAGCGTTGGTAATCTTATGTTAATGGCTGGAAGTCAAAATAGTTCACTTGGCAATAAACCTTTCGAACTGAAATTAAAAGTTTATGGTAGTGATAATTTATTGTATCAACAAAAAGAAATTATTGAGTTTGTTGAAGATAAGGATAATCCAATATGGGATAATGATTGCATAAAAAGGCGACGTGAGAAAATCATTCAAGCTGCAAAAGAAATATGGAGTTTGGATAACATATAAATCCATAAAGTATAGATGAAAATAATTATTGGTTTTATTTTCATCTGTATTTTTTTGTACCTTTGTTGCATAAGAGTTATCACATTGGAGCATAACAATGAAGAACTCAGAAATACGAACAGTTGCTATCTCATTGCCCAATTTTCAAGCAGTTCAACCAACCGATTTATTCTAAGCGAGTTATCTTTTCTTGCAAAAGTTAGCAAAAATAGATAAATCAGCAACTTTTTGCATGCTCTGTTTGGCTATGCAATCTCGGGAAGCTCCACGAGTTCGGCGTCCAATGGGATGTTATGCGCTTTGGCGCGGCTGTGCGAGGGAATATAGTTCTTTGCAATCTCGTAGCTCAGTTTGCTTGTAAAGCTTCTTCTTATGATTGACAGATTCTTGTGCAACGGTGCCTCTGTAGGGTCTACAAGGGTGCGGAACATACGTTCGATGACTGTCGGGTTCTTTCGTCCCGATACTACGCTGTATATATTCTTCAGTTCCTGCTCGTAATCCTGTATCTCCTTTAGTATTATACCTTCGGGGTGCTGCAGGAATAGAATGTAAAGGGATTTTGGCAACGGCTCAAGCGTAATGACAATCTGAGGGTACAATGGCAGCGAAATGTTGAACTCGCTGTCGAAGCGTATCGGGCTTATCACTTCGGTGACGCTCTCTTCTCCGCATA
Organism: Bacteroidaceae bacterium; assembly: GCA_017462065.1. Taxonomy (GTDB): domain Bacteria; phylum Bacteroidota; class Bacteroidia; order Bacteroidales; family Bacteroidaceae; genus HGM04593. The sequence continues at coordinate 30,630 of JAFTRV010000012.1, read as the reverse complement.
TATTCTCGGCCAGCAGCTCGTTACAGATGCACTCTCTGTTATCCTCTCCTAACAGTGCGTCTTCTTCAACCCCTTCAGCCTCGGGCAGCTTGTAATTATAGCCGCTCAGGGTAGCGACGCTTCTGCCGGGGATGATAAAAAGTTGGCAGCGGCACAGCTGTACTTCGCTGAAGAACGCTTCGACCTTTTGTTCAAAATCTTTACCAAACTCCTCTTCGCAGATTATATCCGCTTCATGCTCTCCGTGGCTGTTCTGCCTTACATCGTTAATGTAAATCAGTTTGCTGCGGCTGTTCTTGGTGCCTCTTTTGCCTATGGCCTCAATCTTTTTGTTCAGCTCCTGCTCGCTGAGCATGGGGTTGCGGCGAAGCATTAGATTCTTGACAAAGGAAATATCGTCGGCAAGGGGCTTGATGATGCGGAACTCGCACTCGCAGTCGAATCTTCGCATCAGTTCGTCGTGCCTCTCTTCAATGTAACGGTTGAGCTCTGCGTCGGCATCGCCCTCAATGAAGAAGAAGGACATTCTTGTGCCTTCGTATATTCTCGAATTGTCGGTGTATCGCTTCATGCTGCGGGGTTTCCTCTTTTTCTCTTTCAACTGCGAATGTAGCAATAAATATTGAATTTGAGAAATAACGTTGAAAGTTGAACGGTTAGCGATTAACGAGGGTGAGGATGATGTGTGCGTGAAATGCGCTTTGAGGGCTGCCCCTTGAAAATTATTATGAATTTAAACTGCTTCTTAGTTGGTAGTGCGGATTGTGTTTGCTATCTTCGCTAAATAATACTAATATTATTAATAGATGAACGGAAAAAGTCATACATTCAAATCGTGGGTGCTTGCGACACGTCCCTGGTCTTTCCCTGCGTCGGCAATGCCGGTACTGGTATCTCTCGCATTCCTATTCTGGAAGGGTTGCCAAGTGGATTGGGCTATAGGTCTTTGGACTTTGGTCACGATAATCGTTTTTCATGCTGCCGGCAATACTTGGAGCGATTATTTCGATTTCAAGAAGGGCGTTGATACCGACGAAACCGTCGGCGGCGTGGCTATAACAAGCGGAGAGTTCGCCCCGGGCGAGATAAAGAGGCTTGCGATGTGCCTGCTTGCGGTAGCTGCAGTCTCAGGCATTGCCATTATGCTATGCACCGGCCTGCCGACGCTCTATCTTGGTTTGGCGGGCGTTGTGCTTACTATGCTCTATCCGCAACTGAAGTACCATGCTCTGGGCGATGTCGATATCTTCCTTACATATTCGCTGCTGCCGATCATAGGCACATCGTATGTGGCGACAGGGGCCTTTGTCGATGACGTGCTTTGGCTGACGCTTCCGATAGGTCTTATAACGGTGGGTATCCTGCATATAAACAATACCCGTGACATTGAGCATGACAGGCGTGCGGGAATTCATACTTTCGCCATGCTTGCGGGCAAGCGGGCTTCGGCTGTAATATACTGTTTGGAGCTTATAATTCCTTTTGTATGGGTTGTCGGCTGTGTGATATATGGCTCTCTGCCGTTGCTGTCGCTGCTTGCATTGGTTGCCCTGAAGCCTGCGATAGACAATTCACGCAAGGCTCTCGCCTTCCCCGAAAAGGGCATGCAGGCCATTGTCGGTGTCGATGAGGCTACGGCAAAGCTGCAGCTTATGTTCAGTTTGTTGTTGGCGCTTTCCCTCTTTATATCCTATTGGCTATGATGAAACGCTTGCTCACGACAATAATTCTTGCGGCGATACTGTGGACTGTGATGTTCAGCCCCTGGACTGCTCCGCATGTGAATTTCTGGTGGATGATGACCGGCTCGGCGGTGGTGTTGTCGTGCATGGCGACTCTTTTCCGTCCGGGATGGTGGCGTACGGTACGTTTGACGCCTGCTGATATTCTCATGGGTGTCGGCATTGCCGTTGCCCTGTGGGGCGTCTTTTGGGTCGGCGACAAGCTCTCGCAGCTGATGTTCGATTTCGCGCGTCCTCAGGTAGACACGATATATTCAATGAAAGACGGCGAGTCGCCCTGGCTGCTCACGGCGCTTATGCTCTTTCTCATAGGCCCCGCCGAAGAGATTTTCTGGCGAGGATATGTGCAGCAGACTCTGTCGGAGCGTTGGAATGCGAACATCGGTTTTGTTGTTACTACGCTTATATATGCCTTGGTGCATGCCGGCTCGTTCAACTTCATGCTTACTATGGCGGCTCTTGTGGCAGGCGCTGCATGGGGCCTGCTCTACAGGCTCTTCCCGCAACGCTTTGCTGCGATAATAATATCTCATGCCTTGTGGGATGTGGCTGTGTTCATCTGGTTCCCGATAATGTAATATCTTATGGCAAAGGAAAAGAGTGTATTCTTATGTAACGAATGCGGTTATGAATCGCCTAAGTGGGCCGGCAAGTGCCCCTCGTGCGGTGCATGGAACAGCTTCGTGGAAAAGGTGGTGCGTAATGCCCCGTCGGCACGTGCCGCTGGCATCGAAAGGGCGCAGTCGCAACCGGTGCTCATAGACGATGTCGCGACTGACGAGCTACCCCGCATAGACATGCGTGACGGCGAGCTGAACAGGGTGCTTGGCGGTGGTCTTGTGCCCGGGTCGCTTGTGCTGCTTGGCGGTGAGCCTGGCATAGGAAAGTCCACGCTTGTGTTGCAGACAATACTCGGAATGCCCGGCCGCAGGGTGCTTTATGTATCGGGCGAGGAGAGCGTGCAGCAGATAAAGCTGCGTGCCGACCGCATAGCGCACGACAGGGGCGATTGCCATATTGTGTGCGAGACTTCGCTCGAAACGATTTTCACTCACATAAAGAATGTGATGCCCGAACTGCTTGTCATAGACTCGATACAGACTATGTGCAGCGAGGCTGTCGATTCGTCGCCGGGCAGCATATCTCAGGTGCGTGAATGTACGGCTATGTTGCTGAAGTTCGCAAAGGAGAACAATGTCCCCGTAATACTTATCGGCCACATAACAAAGGACGGTACAATAGCGGGCCCAAAGATACTTGAACACATTGTCGATGTCGTCATTCAGTTCGAGGGCGACCAGCATTACCTCTACAGGGTGCTGCGTTCCATAAAAAACCGTTTCGGCAGCACTGCCGAGCTTGGCATATACGAGATGCGTCGCGAGGGACTGCGGCAGGTTACCAACCCTTCGGAACTGCTGCTCAGCGAGCGTCATAAAGGGATGAGCGGCGTTGCCATAGCCTCTGCGATAGAGGGCGTCAGCCCTTTCCTTATCGAGGCGCAGGCCCTTGTCAGCACCGCCGCATACGGCACTCCGCAACGCTCGGCTACCGGCTTTGACATACGCCGAATGAACATGCTGCTTGCCGTGCTTGAGAAGCGTGTGGGCTTCAAGCTGGCACAGAAGGATGTATATCTGAACATAGCAGGCGGTCTGCGTGTGAATGACCCGGCAATAGACCTCTCTGTGATAAGCGCTATACTGTCGAGCAACATGGATGTCGAGATTGAGCCTACTGTATGCATGGCCGGCGAGGTGGGCCTCTCGGGCGAGATACGTCCCGTGAACCGCATCGAGCAGCGTATATCGGAGGCCGCAAAGCTCGGCTTCAAGCAGATAATAGTACCGAAAAGCAATATGAAAAGGCTTGACACCTCACGCTTTGGCATAGAGGTTTTGCCTGTCGGCAAGGTCGAAGAGGCGTTCAGGCTGGTTTTTGGGTGATAAAAAGTTGAGAGTTTAGAGTTTAAAGTTGAGAGTTTAGGGTTTAGTGTTTAGAGTTGGAGGAATGTCTGACTCTTCCGTTTTCACTTTAATATGGTATATGAATTTCAAATAAGAGTCCTGCCGCATGAGGCTGCCAACGAGCAGTCGCTGACGCAGTACATAGCCCGCAATAAGGGGCTTGACCAACGCACTATACGTGCCGTGCGTGTCATACGACGCAGTATTGACGCCCGCCAGCGTACTGTCTATGTCAATCTTCTTGTGCGTGTCTTTGTCAATGAGGCTCCTGTGGGCGAGGAGTTCGCAAGGCGTGAATACGGCGATGTGACAGCCTGCAAGCCTGTCATTGTGGTAGGCGCTGGCCCTGCCGGCCTTTTTGCGGCCTTGAAGCTTATAGAGTGCGGCTTGCGTCCAGTCGTCGTTGAGCGAGGCAAGGATGTGCGTACCCGCAAGGTGGACCTGGCCAATATATCCCGTACTCATAGCGTGAACCCTGAATCGAACTACTGTTTCGGCGAGGGTGGGGCAGGGGCCTACTCTGACGGAAAGCTATATACACGCAGCAAGAAAAGAGGCAACATCGAGGGCGTGCTCAATGTCTTCTGCCAGCATGGGGCGAGCACGACGATCCTGTCGGACGCTCATCCTCACATTGGAACGGACAAGCTTCCTCGTGTAATAGAGTACATCCGCAATACTATTATTTCCTGCGGAGGAGAGGTGCGTTTCGAGACCCGTATGGAGGATATTGTCATAAAGAACGACAAGGTAAAGGGTATAATGACCAACAACGGCGAGATACTTGCCGACGCAGTAATTCTTGCGACAGGACACTCGGCAAAGGATGTCTATCGCTCCCTGAACGATAGCAATGTGGCGCTTGAGGCAAAGGGCTTCGCTATCGGCGTCCGTCTTGAGCATCCTTCGGAGCTGATAGACCGCATTCAGTATCACTCCCCGAAAGGGCGTGGAAAATATCTGCCTGCCGCAGAATACAGCTTCACCACGCAGGTCGAAGGCCGTGGCGTCTATAGCTTTTGCATGTGTCCCGGCGGAGTGGTAATACCATCGGCGTCGGCAAAAAAGGAGTTGCTCGTCAATGGCATGTCGCCGTCGCATCGAGGCGGAGCATGGAGCAATTCGGGCATGGTGGTACAGGTCAATCCCGAAGATGTGCTGCTGCCCGAAATGCAGATAGAGTGCGAGGATATCGAGGCGGTCGCATCCGATTCTCCGTTGCGTGTGATGAACTTTCAGGAGCGTCTCGAGCGTCTCTGCTGGCAGATGGGCAATCAAAGGCAGACGGCTCCGGCGCAGCGTATGACGGACTTCGTGAACCGCAAGCTCAGCTACGACCTTCCCCGCAGCTCGTACGCCCCGGGCCTTATATCGTCGCCGATGCACTTCTGGCTTCCGCAGTTCGTGTCGTCAAGGCTCAAGAGAGGCTTCGAGCAGTTCGGGCGTATGTCTCACGGCTTCCTCACGTCGGAAGCGACTATGATTGGAGTGGAGACACGTACGTCATCGCCGGTGCGCATACTGCGTGACAACGAGACATTGCAGCATGTGACGGTAGAGGGGCTCTTTCCGTGCGGCGAGGGCGCCGGCTATGCCGGCGGTATCGTCTCTGCGGCTGTAGACGGCGAGAGATGCGCCATGTCGGCTAAAGAGTATCTTGGAGTATAAACGTAAACACTTAAATAGAACATTATGTATAAATTCAGACCTATCTTAAAATCAATGCTTTGGGGCGGAGAGAAAATAGCTCCGTACAAAGGTGTCGAGACTGAGCTTCGCTCTATTGGCGAGAGTTGGGAAATTTCCGGTGTAAAGGGCTGCGAGTCGGTCGTGGACGGTGGCAAGGATGACGGCATGTCGCTCACTGAGCTTATTACCCGCGACAAGGCCGCTCTTCTGGGCAGGAGCAACTATGAACGTTTCGGCAAGGAGTTCCCGTTGCTGATAAAGTTCATCGACGCGCGTCAGGACCTCTCTATCCAGGTGCATCCGAACGATAAGCTGGCATGGGAGCGTCATCAGTCGAAAGGCAAGACCGAGATGTGGTATGTGGTGGATGCCGACGAGGGCTCACGCTTGCGTTCGGGCTTCGCCAAGCAGGTTACCCCCGACGAATACGAGAAAAGCATCGCAGACAATACCATAACCGACCTTCTACAGGAATATGATATTCACAAGGGCGACCTCTTCTTCCTCCCTGCAGGGCGTGTCCACTCTATTGGAGCCGGCGCGTTCATCGCTGAGATACAGCAGACGTCAAACATTACGTACCGCATATACGACTTTAACCGATGCGACGATAGCGGCAATCCCCGTGAGTTGCATACTGAGCTCAGCAAGGGGGCGATAGACTATACAGTCCTGCCCGACTACAGGACATATTACGACGCACGCAACGATGAGCTCGTGCCTCTTGTTTCGTGCCGTTATTTCACTACATCGATGCTGCATCTTACAAAGCCGTTCGAGATGCCTTTGGACGAGCTTGATTCATTCGTGATACTGATATGCACTGCCGGCAGTGGCACGGTTACCGACAACGAAGGCAATACCGTTACGCTGCGTCAGGGCGAGAGCCTTTTGGTGCCGGCGAGCGTAAAGGGGCTGACGTTCGGCGTAAACGGGAAGCTCGATTTGCTCACCAGCTGGATAGTCGAGTGACGACACTGCGGTGATAAACAAAAGACAGGTGCCGGCCCGGCACCTGTCTTTTGTTTATCTCAATCGTATCACATCGCCGACTCTCAGTCTGGCGTTCTCCTTGTATACCGGGTTCATCTTATACAGCTTTTTGAGCTTTATGCCATAGAACTGAGAAATGCGATAAAGGCTCTCGCCTTCCTGTACGGTGTGGCGCTTGTTGCCTCTTTGAGCCTTGTTGTTCTTCTTCTCAAGGTATATTATGTCTCCCTCCCTTAATTCGTACCCTTTATACAGGTCGTTGTATATCCTTAGCTTACGCCTTGAAATGCCAAGCTCTTTTGACAGCTTCTTGAAGGTGTCGCCGTCGTTGGCTATTGTATATATGAGCCCGTTCATCTTAAGCAGTTCATGCCTGTTGCCGCTGTTGTATTTAGGCATGGCAGGCTTGGCGATAGTTCTTGACACATTCGCTCTCTCTTCTGCTCTCTTCTCTTTTCCTCTCTTCTTGGCTGTGTCGTATTGCTGCAGGCCGTATCTCTCGATGATGCCTATAAGCTTGTTGTGGTACTGCTTGTCTTCGGCATATCCGGCCTCCTTAAGTCCTTTGGCCCACCCTTTGTAATCGTCTCTGTCGAGCTTGAACAGGAAGTCGTACCGGCTGTTTGACAGCAGGAATTTCGAATGGTCCTCGAACGACTCCTCCGTGCTTTTATACACTCTGAACTGGCACCACTTGCCGTTGTCCCATTTCGAGTATGTCTTGCCGCTCCAACGCTTGTCGGCCTTTACGCCAAAATGGTTGTTGGCGTTCTTTACGAGGTCGCTGCGTCCCGCTCCGCCCTCGAGCAGGGCCTGCGCAAGGGTTATGCTTGCCGGTATGCCGTGAAGCTTCATCTGCTGAACGGCCATAGGGTAGTACTCAAGAATGTAACGCTCGCTCTCGTTCAAGGGCTTTGATGCGTCGTTGATGACGGTTGTGCTTACGAAAGCCTTGTTCGACGAACATGACGCCAACAAAAGCATCGCTGCCGTTATCGAGTATATTAATCTCCTCATAGATTATAGATTAGTTGCCTACAAAATAAATGAATAAATTGCTTTTACGCAAGATTTCGCTTATATTCGCACTGTTGAAAACTGTTTTTGCAGTTGCTTGTTGTATGTTCATACAATAAATTTGAGTAAGCATGAAAGAGATGATTCTACAAAGCAGGGTTGTTGTGTGTACCGTTGATGAACTGCCTGCGATGGACCGAGAGGTTGTCGAGGCAGCCCGCAAGGCTACGGCGAACAGCTATGCTGTATATTCAAAATTCAATGTGGGCGCGGCAGTACGTCTGTCGGGCGACATAATAGTTACAGGCAGCAATCAGGAGAACGCAGCCTATCCGTCGGGGCTGTGCGCAGAACGCACGACTCTCTTTTGGGCCAATTCGCAGTACCCCGACAAGGCTGTCGAAGTGCTTGCCATAGCGGCCCGTAACGAACATGGCGAGCTTGACACTCCTATCCCGCCATGCGGGGCGTGCCGTCAGGTGATACTCGAAACCGAGAAAAGATACAACACTCCAATTCGCATAATACTCTACGGAGCAAAAGAGTGTTATGTCATAGAAGATGGCATAAAAGCTTTGATGCCGCTCTCTTTCGATTCCGGCTTTTTGGAGTAATTTTGCACTATGAAAAAGATAATGTTTGTCTGTCATGGAAACATCTGCCGTTCTCCAATGGCGGAGTTCGTGATGAAGTCGCTTGCAAGGAAGGCGGCGGTCGCCGACGAGATTCATATAGAATCGTCGGCCACAAGCCGTGAAGAGATTGGCAACGGAATATATCAGCCGGCGGCATATACCTTGTCGATGCATGGCATTGAGTGCGAGGGGCATGCGGCAAGGCAGTTCACGGTAGAGGACTACAATAGCTTCGATATGGTAGTCATTATGGAGGATTACAACAAGCGCAACCTTATGCGTCTCATTGGCTGTGACTGCGAGAACAAGGTGTGGAAGCTGCTTGATTTCGTTGCCGACGAGCCTGTGCCATGTGCCGGAGCAGACATTTCAGACCCGTGGTACCACGGCAATTTTGACAAGACCTACAATGAGATTGTTTCAGGCTGCAAGGCATTGATGCGTTATCTTGGCTATTGATTATGAGAAACAGCAGTGCCGACGAAAGGGTTATAATGGGCATTGACCCGGGAACGAATATAATGGGCTATGCCTTTATCGGGGTGAACGGAAATCACGCCCGTCTTATAGCTATGGGCGTAATTGACCTTCGCAAGTGCAAGGATATGTATATGAAGCTTGGCGAGATATTCACCCGTGTTCAGGGGCTTATAAACTCGTTCCTCCCCGATGAATTAGCTATCGAAGCGCCGTTCTTCGGCAAGAACGTGCAGAGTATGCTCAAGCTCGGCAGAGCGCAAGGAGTGGCTATAGCGGCGGCTATAAGCCGACAGGTGCCTATTCATGAGTATGCCCCGTTGAAGATAAAGATGGCGATAACAGGCAACGGCGCCGCATCCAAGGAGCAGGTTGCCGACATGCTGCGTCGCATGCTGAACATATCAAACGAGGAGATGCCTCATTTCATGGACGCTACCGATGCCCTTGGAGCTGCTTTCTGTCACTTTATACAACGCAACAGCCCGGTCAGCGAGAAGAAATACTCCTCTTGGGCGGACTTCGTGAACAAGAATCCGAACAAGGTAAAGTGAAAACTGAAAGCGGAAAACTGAAAAGTGAAACTTTTACTCATACAGCTTGTATGTGGTACGCAGCACCTGGAATTCGGTACGTCTGTTGAGCTGGTTGCAAATCTCCTGCTCTTCTTCGCTTTTGAGGCCTTTGATAAACTCCTCGCTTAGGACATCGCCCTCTTTCAAGAATGTGTATCTCTCGGTAAGTTTCTTGTGTACCTGCTTGGGCTTTGACTCGCCGTATCCAACAGGGGTTAGTCGCTCTTTCTCTATTCCTTTCGAGATAAGATACTCTACTGCCGCCTCGGCACGTGACTGAGAGAGCTTTTCGTTAAATGTGCTGCTTCCTCTGAAGTCGCAGTGAGCGCTCAGCTCAATCGTAATGTTGGGGTTTTGTTCAAGCATCTCTTTGAGTTCGTCGAGCGACGCCGATGACTCTGCCGTCAGCTTGGCCTTGCCGAACTCGTAGAATATGTTGTCTATGAGCACGGGGCGTGTTATCGAAGGCAGGGCAAAGTCACGCTGGTATTCGAGCGACTCCTCTGTCATCTCGGTCTTCAGCTCTTGCATTACGTTCAGGTAGCCTTTGCAGGTGCCGAGCATGACATACTCGACGCCCGGAGTAACCCTGACCTTGTAAGAGCCGTCTTTCATTACTCCGAAGCTGCTGTTCGTCCCGTCGTCGCCTACAAGGTATATAACCCCTTCGGGCAGCTCGTATCCGTCTTTCTCGTAAATCCAGCCATGAAGGGTATGTACCGTTTCGGGAAGGTAGAACGAATATATATGGTCCCATCCTCGGGCATCGCCTCTGTTCGATGAAAAGAAGCCTCTGTAAAGCCCCGGTGCGAATGTCATGCCGAAGTCGTCGCCGTTGGAGTTTATCGGCGCGCCTACATTGTTGATGTTCCACACGCTGTCGCTCTCAAGCTCGGCGAAGAATATGTCGAGTCCTCCCATTCCGGGGTAACCGTCCGAAGAGAAGAACAGCTCGCCTCTCGGGCCGAACACGGGGAACTGCTCGTCGCCCTCGGTGTTGATGCACTCGCCGAGGTTTTCCACGATGCCCTCCTTTGCGCTGTTGCGTCCGATATACAGCCTCCATATATCGAGCCCGCCCATTCCGCCCGACATGTTCGAGGTGAAGTATAGCCATTCGCCGTCGGGCGACACGGCCGGGTGGGCGTATGCCGACAAGGTGTCGTTAGAAACAATAACAGGCTCCGACTTTCCCCATGCGGCGTCGCTGCGGGTGCTCTTGTGTATTGTGGCGTAACGAGGGTATTCGGGGTCGCTCTCGCAGCGCGTGAAGTACATTGTGCCACCGTCGGGAGTGAAGCAGCATGCCCCGTCCTCATACTCGCTATTGACATCGCTGTCTATCCTTTCGGTCTTCTGCCACTTGCCTTTCTCGTCACGCTTGGTGATGAACAGGTCGGCGAACTTCTGCCCGGTAATGCCGCTGATGTCGTCGCCCGTAGCGTCCTTGCGGCTGCTGGTGGTGACAATCATCGTGGTGTCCTCGCCTACATATGCAGGGCAGTAGTCGCTGCGTTGCCCGTTCAGCTCTTTCGACTTCTTTACGATGTATCTGCCCGGGTTCTTCTTCCATTCGGCCGACTGCATTGCCGACTGAAGGCCCACTTTCGCCATTCTGTTGTCGGGAGCAATCTCCAGGAACTGGGCGTAGCTCTTCTGCGCCGCCTTGTAGTCGCCTTTCTGCAGCTGCGCATTGGCAAGGTATAATATGGCCGTAGAATCGGGGTGCCCGTAACGTATGGCGTTCTGATAGGCTCCTACAGCATATACGGGGCTTTTTCCCTTGCGGTAGCATTCTGCCATTTTCCATGCGACCTCTGCGCGCTTCTTGCGTTCCTTTGCCGGGACTTTCCTGTAGGCCTTCTTGTACTCTTTGGCAGCCTCGTTATACTCCATGATAGCTGCAAGCTGGTCACCTCGTTTGATGCCCTTCTCGCTGCTGCACGAAATTGCAAGAATTGCCGCAAGCAGAATAAGTATGTAGTATCTGATTTTTCCCACGATATGACTTGTCAGTTATATTATAACTAACAAAGTCCCGAAATATTATATCGCAGAGCTGTTATTTTGAAGTTCGTGCAGGTGTGAGGCGGCTGTTTACACGCTGCCCATTGCGTTGTTGTCACGCAGCACGCTGTTTACAATCTCTGTAAGCATGGCTTTGAGCTCGTCGATGAATGTCTTGGCCTCGTACTCTCTCTTCTCGATGTCACGCAGTTTTTTCTCCCATTGTCCTGTAAGCTCGGCGCTTTTTAGCAGCTCGTTCTTTATTAGGCCTACAAGCTCAATTCCTGTCTCTGTGGCTACGATGTTCTTTTTCTCACGTCGTATATAGTTGCGTTTGAACAGAGTCTCGATTATTGCGGCACGTGTAGAGGGCCTGCCTATGCCGTTCTCTTTCATTGCGTCACGCAATTCCTCATTCTCGACAAGCTTTCCAGCGGTCTCCATTGCTCTGAGCAGAGTAGCCTCGGTGTATGGCTTAGGCGGCTGTGTCCATTTTTCGGTAAGGCCGGGAACATGCTCCCCGCTCTCTCCTTTTACGAACGACGGCAGCAGTCTCTCCTTTTCCTCCTTTTCATCGGCTGTTTCTCCTGCAAAAACAATACGCCATCCCTGTTCGGTAATCTCTTTTCCGCTTGTCTTGAACTTGACGCCGGCGCTCTCGCCGAGTACGGTAGTTGTCTTGAACTTGCAGTCGGGGTAGAACACGGCAATGAAATGCGTGGCAATTAGGTTGTAAACCTTTTTCTCAAGGTCTGTAAGGCCCTGAGGGTATACGCCCGTAGGTATAATGGCATGGTGGTCGGTAACCTTTTTGTTGTCGAATACCTTCTTCGGCTTTGGCAACGGCTTTTCCAAAAGCGGCAGAGTCAGGGTCTGGTAGTCACGCAGCCCCTTCAGTATGTTGGCGCATTTAGGGTAAATGTCGTCGCTGAGGTATGTGGTGTCTACACGAGGGTATGTCGTGATTTTCTTTTCGTAAAGCGATTGTATTGTCTGCAAGGTCTGCTCGGCCGACAGCCCGAACTTCTTGTTGCAGTCTACCTGCAACGATGTAAGGTCATAAAGCTTCGGTGGCAGCTCCGTTCCGTTCTTTGCCGCGACATCGGTAACGGTGAACGGCGAACCGGTAATCTTTTCAAGAGCTTCCAGTCCCTTCTCTTCGCTATCGAAGCGTCCCTCGGTCACGCTGAAAGTCGTGTCACGATATAATGTCTTCAGCTCCCAATAGCGTTGCGGAACGAAGTTTGCAATCTCAAGGTGACGCTTCACTATCAGTGCCAGGGTAGGGGTCTGCACTCGTCCGATAGAGAGCACCTGTCTGTTCTTGGCATACTTGAGCGTGTATAGCCTTGTCGCATTCATGCCCAACAGCCAGTCGCCTATGGCGCGGCTGAGCCCGGCCTCGTACAGCGGCTGGTACTCGCTTTGGTCCTTAAGGCTCGCAAAGCCTTCACGGATAGCCTCTTCGGTAAGCGACGACACCCATAGACGCTTTACGGGACACTTCGCCTGAGCTTTCTGCATTACCCAACGCTGTATCAGCTCTCCCTCCTGTCCGGCATCACCGCAGTTCACAATCATGTCGGCGCTTTGCATGATATTCTCAATAATGGAGAACTGTTTCTCTATGCCCTTGTCGTCAATGAGCTTTATTCCGAAACGCGGGGGAATCATAGGCAGGCTGCTGAGGCTCCACCTCTGCCACATGGGGGTGTAGTCTTGGGGCTCTTTCAACGTGCACAGGTGACCGAAAGTCCAGGTTACCCTGTACCCGTTTCCTTCGTAGTAGCCGTCGTGCCTGCTCCTTGCCCCAAGTACATCGGCAATCTCCTTTGCTACACTCGGCTTCTCAGCAATACAAACTATCATCCCCCTCTTCCGGCTTATCTGTCAAGAAAAATCTTCATCAGCTCGCATGCGGCCTTAGCTACGCTCGTGCCGGGGCCGAATATGCCAATCACTCCCGCACGGTAGAGGAACTCATAGTCCTGAGCGGGTATCACGCCGCCTGCGAATACCATGATATCGCCTCTGCCGAGCTTCTCGAGCTCTTCGATAAGCTGCGGAACAAGAGTCTTATGACCTGCTGCGAGCGATGAAACGCCTACTGCATGAACGTCGTTCTCGACAGCTTGGCGGGCAACCTCGGCAGGTGTCTGGAACAGCATGCCCATATCTACGTCAAAGCCGCAGTCGGCATATCCTGTCGCAACGACCTTTGCGCCTCGGTCGTGTCCGTCCTGGCCCATCTTGGCAATCATGACTCTGGGACGACGTCCCTCTCTCTTCGCAAACTCTTCGGTGAGACGGCAAGCTTTCTCAAAGTTCTCGTCATCCCTGCTTTCTGCTGAATACACGCCTGAAATAGTTCTTATTACTGCTTTATAACGGCCTGCGACCTTCTCGCAAGCATCGGAAATCTCTCCTAATGTGGCACGTGCGTGAGCTGCCTCAACAGCCGCTTCGAGCAGGTTGCCCTTGCCGCTCTCTGCATACTCCGTAATCTTGTCAAGCGCCTCTTTCACTTCGGCCTCGTTACGTGACGCACGGTTACGCTCTATAGCCTCAAGCTGCTCCTTGCGGACAGCCGTGTTGTCAATCTCGAGAATGTCGATAGGCTCTTCTTCGGCAAGACAATACGCATTCGTGCCGACAATAATCTGTTTGCCGCTGTCAATGCGTGCCTGAGTCCTGGCCGCAGCCTCCTCGATGCGCATCTTGGGAATTCCTGTCTCTATGGCCTTTGCCATGCCTCCAAGCTCCTCAATCTCCTGAATGAGCTTCCATGCCTTGTCGGCAATCTCCTGTGTCAGGCTCTCAACGTAGTATGAGCCGCCCCACGGGTCAATCACACGGCAGATGTTTGTCTCCTCTTGCAGGTATATCTGAGTGTTGCGGGCTATGCGTGCCGAGAAGTCCGTAGGCAGAGCGATAGCCTCGTCGAGAGCATTGGTGTGGAGCGACTGCGTGTGTCCCATAGCCGCAGACATTGCCTCTATTACGGTACGGCCGACATTGTTGAACGGGTCCTGCTCGGTAAGCGACCAGCCCGATGTCTGGCAGTGCGTGCGCAGAGCCATTGACTTAGGATTCTTCGGGTTGAACTGCTTTATAATCTTCGCCCACAGCATACGTGCCGCACGCATCTTCGCAATCTCCATGAACGGGTTCATGCCTATGCCCCAGAAGAATGAGAGACGAGGAGCGAACGCATCGATGTCAATGCCTGAATTGACGCCCGTACGCACATATTCCAAGCCGTCCGCAAGGGTGTACGCAAGCTCAATGTCTGCCGAAGCGCCAGCCTCCTGCATGTGGTATCCGCTTATTGATATCGAGTTGAACTTAGGCATCTTCTGCGACGTGTATGCGAATATGTCGCCGATAATGCGCATTGAGAATGCTGGCGGGTATATATATGTGTTACGCACCATGAACTCCTTCAGGATGTCGTTCTGTATTGTTCCCGCCATCTCCTCAAGCCTGGCGCCCTGTTCAAGGGCTGCGTTTATGTAGAATGCGAGGACAGGAAGGACGGCTCCGTTCATCGTCATCGAAACCGACATCTTGTTAAGAGGTATGCCGTCGAACAGCTGCTCCATGTTCTCCATGCAGCATATCGACACGCCGGCTTTTCCAACGTCGCCTACAACACGTTCGTTGTCGGGGTTATATCCTCGGTGCGTCGGCAGGTCGAACGCCACCGAAAGGCCTTTCTGGCCCGACGCAAGGTTGCGGCGGTAGAAGGCGTTGCTCTCTTCGGCGGTAGAGAAGCCTGCATATTGGCGTATGGTCCAGGGACGGAATGTATACATCATCGAGTAGGGGCCACGCAGGAACGGTGGTATGCCTGCCGCATAATCCAAGTGTTCCATCTCTTTGAGGTCGTCGGCGGTGTAAACAGGCTTCACCTTTATATGCTCAGCTGTTTCCCAAACATTCTCGGCGGTATATTGCGTAGCGGAGCATGCCGCAACCGCATTGTTCTCGAATATATTTATATTGTTGAAATCTTTTCTCATGGCTGTAGTTCTTAAATACCCAACTTGCTGTTCAGTTCTTTCAATGTATCGAGTACGTTTACTCTCACGTGAATGAAATTCTCTATTCCTGCCTTTTGCAGTTCAGGCATGCATGCCGGGGCGCCTGCGACAATGAATATCGCTTTGTCGCCTATCGCCTGGAACGCAGGTATCGCATATTCGGCATATTCGTCGTCGCTTGAACAGATAACCACAATGTCGGCTTTTGCCTCAAGCGCTGCGGCAACACCCTCTTCGACGCTCTTGAAACCGAGGTTGTCGATAACCTCATAGCCGGCCGTCGCAAGGAAATTGCATGAGAACTGGGCTCTTGCCTGTCTCATGGCAAGGTTGCCGATAGTTAGCATGAAAGCCTTCGGGCGGCGTCCGCTCTCCTCGGTAGCTATGCGCAGCTGCTCGAACTCTTCGCCCAGGCGTCTTATGCTCAATGTGACCTTTTCGGGGTCGTGGCAGCCGCAGCCGCAGTTGCATCCTGCCGGCAGCGGGCGCTTGCCCTCTGTCGTTTCGCTGAAGTTAGGATACTGGTTAGTGCCGAGCAGTATCTCCTTGCGCTTTGCAAGGGCTGTGCGGCGGCTCTCTCCCGTAGCCTCGATGTCGGCCTGTACTTTTCCCTCCTTGACAGCCTTGTGGAGGCCGCCGTCGCTCTCAATGGCAAGGAACTTTTTCCACGCCTCGGCTGCAATGGACGCCGTAAGGCTCTCGATGTAATATGAGCCTCCGGCTGGGTCGGCAACCTTGTCGAGGTGGCTCTCGTGCTTGAGAATGAGCTGCTGGTTCTTCGCTATGCGCTGGGCGAAGTCGGTAGGCTTCTCATAGGCTGCGTCGTACGGCGTTACGGCAATCGACTCTACGCCTGCGATAGCTGCGCTCATGGCCTCGGTCTGTGTTCTCAGCATGTTTACATACGAATCGAACACTGTCAGGTTGAACTCCGACGTCTCGGCATGGATTATCATCTTGCATGCGCACTTGCATTGAGGTCCGTATTGCTCTACAATCTTCGCCCACAGCATGCGTGCCGCACGGAACTTTGCAATCTCCATAAAGAAGTTGCTTGATATGCCCATATTGAACTTTATGTTCTTGGCTACGACGTCGGCGGGTATTCCTGCCTCTGTCGCCGCATTCATGTATTCGTTGCCCCATGCGAGAGCGTAGCCTAACTCCTGGGCTATATATGCTCCCGCATTGTTCAGCTTGAAGCTGCTTACTGCGATGCATCGGAACTTGGGCATTGCCGATGTCGCTTCAATCAGCGCCTTTATCGCTTCGGTGTAGTTCTCGATAACCTTTCCTGCAAGCAGCTCTTTCGCTATCGGGTCATACTCGACCGAGCCTCTTATGTTCGCGAGGTCGAAGCCTCTTTGTCTGTAGTATTCGACAAGCAGGGAGGTGAATTCCACAACCTTGCCCACGCATACGTTGAAGTTCAGCTCAACTTTCTCGGCGTCAATTCCTGCGAGCAATGCCGGTATGTACTCGGGCGTCACGAGCTTGCCCTTTACCTTGAAAGATATTGAATTGACTCCCTCTGCAATAATCTTCTTCGCTCTTGCGTTGGCCTCGCCGGCATCGGGTATGTTTATGTTCTGACGTACGAGCCAGTCGTTGCTCGCTCTGTTTCCTCTTGTAAACGGGTACTCGCCGGGCATCTCCTTGCCGCATCCTTCGGGAAGGTCCTCCTTGCGGTAGAACGGATTGACATTGAAGCCCTCTGCGGTTCTCCAAATCATTTTCTTGTCATAGTCGGCACCCTTTAGGTCCTCAATGATTTTCTCTTTCCAGGCCTCGGACGTTACCGGCTGGAATTCATTGAAAAGCTTTTCCATTTTTACTGAAATTATTTTGTTGTACAACGGCATGCCGCCGTCAGATACCATATTAATAGCAAACTTACATAATTAAATTATATAAATGCAATATTAGAGGTTTATTTTTCTTAATGTGCAATGTTACTTAGCTAACATCTTTTTCCCGCCTCTAATATATATACCGCCTTTTTTCGGGGTCAATACCTTGCGTCCCTGGAGGTCGTACAGCGTGTTGTCTTTTCTCTCTTCGCCGTTTTCTACGACGCATTCGGCCGACGTGCTTTCCCCAATAAGTTCAAGGTTGTCCTGCTCAAGAATGAATCTCTCTATAGCCATGCACTGTTCACCGCTAAGGTTTACAAGCAGTCCTAACGATATCGTAGTTTCTTCTTCCAAATGGAATTTCACCTTGTTCGACATCGTTGTCTCCTTTTCAGCCATTTTGGTGTATGCAATGGCTTCGGCTAGCTCATCGACGCCCGGAAGTCCCTCGCCGTCGGCAATGACAAGGTAGCTGTTGCCGCATTGGCCTTCCCAAGAGTTGTGGTAATTGACCGTGAGGGTATAGTATCCGCTCGGCAATGTTATTGTCTGGTATACCTTGTGGTCGGTAAGGGCGCTGCTGAAACCATCCTGTCCGGTCGTGAATGTCATGCAGGCGTTTCTCTTGCTGTCCATATGGGCTCCTGTGGTAATGTCGCCTGCGACAGTGGTGTTTTCGAGCGTCCAAATATTGATGCCGTAGAAACGGCTTGCGATGGTGGTATTCACTTTAGTGCCGTTTGATTGGAACGCTGTGCGGTAATTCTTCAGGTATGCCGATGTTATATCCTCGCTCTTTGAACTGCCGCTCGTGTTAAGGCTGAACACGCCTCTTGACAATCCCCAAGCATCGCCGTCCGGCCCAAAACCGCTGCGTACGCCGTCATGGCCATTGCCTGTACGGTCAATGACGTTTCCGCTCGATTGGTTGAAGTCGAAATAGAGCAACAGGTCGCTCTCATTGCCCGGGTTTTCGATAGGCGCATTGTTGATATTCAACAGAGCGTCATCCTTTATTGCCTTGCTCCAAATTCTCAGTTCGTCAATCTGTCCGTTCATCTTCGCATTGTCATTGCCAATGGCAAAGCTGCTGAGCGACGTGATTTTAGCGCTTGGAGCGTATTTGTATGAATCTCTTACGCCGTCACGGTAGAAATAGACGTAATTGTTGCTGAGCGTTACAGCATAATGGTGCCATTCGTTCGGAACGACAAAGCCCGGGTAGCTCTTTATAGTATTCCAGTTAATGTTCAATGTCATCACGCCGTCGGCATCAGTCTTGATAAGGTATGTAGCGTCACCCTCTCCAATGCCTAAACAGTCCGTACCCAGTTTTTCGGGACGCATCCACCATTCAACGGTGAACGTGTTAAGTTCTCCAACCGATAAGGGCGCCGTTACTTTTGCGTTGTCGCGTCCGCTGAAGTTCAATCCGTTCTTGCTGTCGGCGTTGCATACAATGAGCGCTTTCTCTCTTGTATAGCTGTTTGAGCCGGTTGAGTTGCTTGCGGTCAATGTCACGTCGTACACGCCGCATTGGTCCGGAGCAAAACTGTAGTTCTGCTGGTTTATCATGTATCCGTTGAAGTTGTTCTCCACTCTCCACGTCCACTTTGTAGGCTGGTATTTTGATGCGTCCGTCAGAGTAACCTCCTTTCCCAACAGTATGAATGCCGGGCTAATCTCAAAGGCTGCGACAGGGCCTGCTTCAAGAACTGTCACGTTCATACTCCTGGTTACACTGTTTATGCCGGTCAATGATGTCACCTTCAATGTTACGGTCTGTGTGCCAGGCTCGTTGAATACCGCATTGGCGTGCATGCCGTAAATCTTCTGCTCTTCTGCTCCGGTAAAGGTCCATTCGTACATCTGTCCGAATGCGGGATTCTCTATGATGAAGGCCACGGGCTCTCCTCGGTAAATCTTTTCCTTGCCGGCTCTGAATGTGGCGTCTATCTCCTGTTCCGGCTGCACGGTGATTGTCCTGTACGCTGTTTTTGTGTTCCCGTTGCTGTCTTCGGCAGTCAAGGTTATCGTATGCGAACCGGGTGTCTTGAATGTAACTGTAGGTTTCAATACCTCGAAGTTTTCCATTCCGGCGTCAGCGATTGTCCACTTGAGCTTTGAGACGGCATCGCCGTATGAAGCTGTGAACGTTACAGGCATTCCGGCATAAACATTCCCGTTTACTGAATTTATCTCTACGCTTAGCGAACTGCTTGACGGCTTGCCGAGCGAAACGGAGCTGTTTGCCGTCTCATAGCTGTTGTTCAGTATTGCCGCATGGTTGCCGCTTATCTCTTCACGCATCATCTCCGTTCCGTCAATGTTTATCAAGCCTCCCTTGTAGTACGCTATGAGCCCTTCGGGCATAATGCTGCCTGAATATTGTATGTTTCTGCCGGCGTTTATCTCGCTTTCGCTGCGTGCCTTGCTCCATATGCGCAGCTCGTCGATGCATGCGTTGGTGTTGGCGTTGTTGTATGAGTCTGCCGAGAAGACAAGGTCGCCGAACCCGCCGATGCCGCTGTACGAGTACGATGTAATAGTACCGGCTCTCGCACCGTTTATGTAGGCCGTCATGTTGTTCCCGTTCACGACAAGCGCTACGTGAGTCCATTGTCCGACTCTCAGCATGCCGCCGTTCGTTATCAGGCGGTTGTTTGTATCCCAGCCTGCGTAGAACGAGCCATAAGGGTCGCTATGCATCTGGAACGTATTCCAACCCGGGCCTGCGTTCTGGTTCCAATATTCGAGCGAATTCGGCTTGATGTAGAACTCAATGGTCGCTTTGTCGTATCTGCTATTGAAGATGCCCGGAATTCTGAATCCCGACTTCTTGAAGTTTATTGCCGTGTTGTAGCTCTCGTATGAGACTGGCGCCGTAATCTGTATTCTTTGTGACTCATGCCCGTCTTCATACAATGCCGCCACGCTGTATCTTCCGCTTGCCGATGAAATGTAGTAGCTGAATGTGCTTGGCGGCAACTGGGCAATCTGAGTGTTCTCTTTGTATATTGTATATTTTTCAATCTTGTTGGTCGATGGCAACGGGGCGTTCCATTTCAAGGTGCTTCCGCTGAATGAAATGTTCTGCGGGGCGTAGTACGGCTCGCCGTATACGATAACGGAAATCACGGTCTTGTTGCCGTAGCTTCTTATCTCTGTCTTGCCGTTGGGAAGCTCAAAAGGCGTCTCGACACCCTTCTCGTTGTGCTCGTAGTCGATGATAGATGCATTGTAAATGTTGCCGCTTCCTGTTGCCCAGCTCTTTGTCTCAACAATGAAGAAATACTTCAAGGGCATGCAGCGTTCGAATCCCTCGCTGAGGTCGGTAAGGTCATAGCCGAACTCCATAGGCTCCGTATGCAGCTTGCCGTCCGACCAGCGGCCGAGCATCGGAACTTCAGGGGCGGGGTTGGTGTTTCCGTAATTTCCGTCTCCGGAATACCTGAAATGCTCGAACTCGACAACCTTTTCGGGTTCGGTTGCGTTTATGTCGCTTGATATTCCTGCCGACAGCTTTATCTCGCTGCGGCGAGAGTAGTCCATCTCAAGCTTTATCGTGCGAAGCGGACGGTAGTCCTTTCTTACCTTGTAAATTTCGGGGGCCCACCAGTTGCGCGAGAAAGCGCCGTCGCTGTTGAACGATGCGCCGCCGTAAGCGTAGGGACAGTATATGAAGCCGTTGTTACCCCACTCCGGGCCCCAAGAGTTCACTATTATCCAAGCGCCTTTCTCATCCTTGCTTGTCTCGCCGGCAGTGCCGTTCCCGTCAAGGTCGAACTCAATGCGGTCGTCATAGCCGACAATGGTCAGAGCATGGTCCACCTGCGTGCCCCACGCCTTTACATATTTCTTGCCGACAACTCCTGCGTCGCTGTTTGCGGTGGTTCTGGGAATGCTTCCCGAATAGTCTCCTGTCGAAGCCGCAACACCGATGCCGCAAACGCCGCCCGCCTGGAAGCTCGTGTCGCCGTTGTGGTTCCATAGCCAGTTCTTTACAACCTCACGTCCCTCTTCCGTGCTTACGTCCAAAGGAAAATTCATCGGGCTCAGCATGCGGTTATGCATGGCTTCGTACCATTTGCTGTATCCCTGCATCCATCCGAAATCGTCCTGTGAACAGTCCTGATTGCCGAAGTTCGAAGAGTATGTCTGTCCGCCGTATGTAGCTGCCGAAGGCACGCCTACGTTTGTCACGAACTCGTTCTTTCCCGAAGGGCTGTTCGTGAGCAGCCACACGAAGTGAGAAGGGTAGTAGTTCGCCGAAAGTTTTCCGTTGAGGTTGCGGTATGCGTTAAGCTCATAAGTGAACATGTAGCATATACGTGACGCCGAGCCGCAAGAGCCTCCGTCCTGGTTGAACACAGGAGGAAAGAATTGGGTCTCGGCGTTGTTCACAAATGCAGGTCTCGCAGCCGCACGTGTGGCGAGTTTGTTGCCGCCCGCATTGAGCAGTGACCAGTCAGGGTTTGTCTTGTCGCTGTAGTCGGGGTATTTCTCACGGTTTACCTCAACCTGTGCGTTAAGGCTCATAGGCAATACCATTGCCGCAGCCAGCAATGCTCTCATGATTTTTCCTGTTCTCATATAGCTTGTTTATTTACATTCAACTTCAATTTCGTCAGTGAAGAGCCAGCCGCCCTGCTTGCCGCACGTAGCCTTGTAACGTATGTAGCGTGCCTTCTCGGCCTTTTCGGTCTTCCAGCCGTAGTTCTTGAACGATAGTCCTTCATCTCTTACCACGTCATGTTCTATAACGGCAACCTCTCTGAAAGCAATGCTGTCGCTTGACAAGGATATTCTCACTTCGGCGGGCATCCATACGTCGGGTATGCACATCTGCATAAAGTCGGCATGGACAGCGTTAATATTTCTCTCTTCGCCGAGGTCTATCGTGACATCGACGCCGCCTTTGATGAAGCCTTGCCATTTAAGGTCGGTGTATGTCCATCCGCCATGTATTCCGTCAATAAGGGCCTTGCCTCCGCCGGCGTTGTACTTCTCGTTGTAGGGGCTGCTCTCGGCGTAATATATCTCCTTGCCCTTTGCGCAGTTGTTTGTCGGCGAAAGCGCCTCTTTGCGTTGTCCGTATTCGTTCTTCAGGTCAAAGGCATTGTAGCCCTTTGCGAGAAGTCCGTTCACGGCGTTCACGGCACGCTCGCAGAACTCGCCGTAATTGCGTTCCTGCGGGTTTCTCCAGCCAATCTCCGCAATAGCGAGTATGCGGGGGTAAATCATATACTCTACCATCTCTTCTGTAGGTATGTACTCGACCCACAGGTTGCCCTGGACGCCGTATATGAGCTTCGCTTTCTTTTCGTCGAGCCCTTCGACAGGGTTGTATGAATATACCTTCTCAAGCGGCATGTATGGCCCGAACGCCATAGGCTGCGTGTGCGGAGCGTCCTGGTACGAGTCGAGGTAGCAGTATCCGCCCGGGGTCATTATAGCCTTGTGGCCGCTGTTCACTGCTGCCAGGCCGCCCTCGGTCCCTCGCCACGACATCACGGTGGCGTTGGGGGCGAGTCCTCCGTCAAGAATCTCGTCCCAGCCGATAATCTGCCGCCCTTTGCTGTTGAGGAATTTCTCCATGCGGTGTATAAGATAGCTTTGCAGCTCGTTCACGTCTTTAAGCCCCTCTTCTTTCATTCGTTTCTGGCAAAGAGGGCAGTGCGGCCACGATGCCTTGCCCACCTCGTCGCCTCCGATATGAATGTATTCCGACGGGAATAGCTCCATGACCTCGGTCAGCACGTTCTCAAGGAATTCGTATGTCTTCTCGTTGCCTATGCAAAAATCGGCCTGCTTGTACGGCTCGTGCGTGCATGATAGTTCCGGATAGGCTGTAAGCACCTCTTCGCTGTGTGCCGGCATCTCAATCTCGGGTATTAGGGTCACGTAACGTTCCTGGGCGTATTTTACAATCTCGCGGATATCGTCCTGCGTGTAATAGCCGCCGAATGCGCTCTCGCTTCCCTCCTCGGCATAAAGACGGTCGCCGAACCACCAATCCTTCCACAGCTGCTTGCTGCGCCATGCGGCGAACTCTGTCAGGCGAGGGTACTTTCTTATTTCAATTCTCCAGCCTGCGGCGTCTGTCAGGTGCAGGTGCAGACGGTTCATCTTGAAGTGCGAAATGGCGTCAATCTGCTTCTTCACGAACTCCTTGTCAAAGAAGTGGCGGCTAACGTCAAGCATCAGTCCTCGATAGGCGAACTCCGGTTCGTCCGTGATTGTTCCGCATGGGATTCTGCCCTCCTCGTCGGCAAGCTGCAGAAGGGTCTGCACTCCGTAGAAGAGTCCGGCGCCGCTTGTGGCTGTTATAGTAATGTTCTCGTCTGTTATCTCAGCCTTGTAGCCCTCGGGCGAAGATATGCTGTCAATCTTCTCTGCAATTCTCAGTACAATGCTGTTTGCCTTGTTGCCGTTCTCTTGCTGTGTAAGTTCCGCAACGCACTCTGCAAGAATAGCCTTGTCTTCATCGGCTGCCTCAATAGTTACCGATGTGCTCTTACCGGCTTTGAAACTGCCGCTGTTAAGCCGGCAATCCTTAGGCATGGGAAGAATGTCATTGCTTGTCGTTGTTGTGTCATTAGTGTTGCAGCCTGCAAGAATAAGGGCTGCGAGAAGGCTTATTACAATAGATTTCATCAGTGAAAGTTTTGGTACTGTTATTACAAGGCGAAGTTATAAATAATATTAAATATTAGCTAATTATTATAAATAAAATATTCTACAACCCCTCTTCAATGCGAAAAGAGACAGCTTCCGTTTGGAAAGCCGTCTCTTTCTATTGTGTATCGGTAAAGTCAGAAAATCATCTTCACGCTGAAGTTCTGCTTGTCATCGACCTTGCCGGTGATGTAATACACAAGGCCTTCGTCGCTCTCTTCACGCACTTTGTAAATCTTTACTACATCGTTAGGCATAACCTCCGCATCGTAGTTTATGAGAAGCTCCTTCAATGGCCTCTCCTTTACGATGTCAGTGCCTACAGCGTCAATGGCCCAGACAACATACTTCACGTTGTTCACGTGTCCCATAGTATCAATCTCCGACCATGTTACAGGGTGCTTCCTTACAAGCTCAGGCTCAATGTCCACAGGTATGGTAACCTTGTCGGCAGGCTCGGCAATTGCGTCTTCTTTTGTGCATTTCTCCTCGCTTGTCGCAAGCTCGTTGCTGCGTACGAGGCGGCGTGTGTTCATGTCAATAATTAGCCATGAGCTTGTAGCCTCGGCAAGGGTGTTGCCCTCCTCGTCGCTAAGGAGGTAGTCACGCAGGTAGAAGAGCCTGGCTGTGCCTTTGTGCCATGTCTTTATGTTCACGCTGTCACGCCATTTAGGATAGCTCTTGAAACGGACATGTATGCGTGAGAGTACCCATGCGGTGTTGCTCTCCTTCATCTCATCGTATCCGAAGCCGAGCGACGTGGCGTTTATGTTAGCGGCCTCCTGCATCATGTCGAGCATTGCTGTTGGTCGCATAATCTGGTTGGCGTCCGCTTCGTAGCAGGTGATGGTGTGGTTTTTTGAATAAGGTGCCATATCTTGTTCTTTTAGGTTATTTGCAATAATGTCTAAGCCAGTTGCCGAACAGTTTCCTTGCGGTAGCCTGCCATCTGTTTACGGGCTCGTTGGCCGGGTTGTCGTCACGGTAGTAGTTGAGCGGCAGTTCAATGGGGAGCCCCTTCGCCACGTCACGCTTGTACTCTCCGTCAAGAGTGTAGAGGGCATACTCTGAGTGGCCTGTTATAAAGAAATCCCTCGTGCCTTTCTCTTGCATTATATATACTCCCGAAAGTTCCGATTCCGAAAGCAGGTCAAGCCTCTCTTCGGCCACGATATCCTCTCTGCATAATGCCGTGTGGCGACTGTGAGGCACGTAAATGATATCCTCGACGCCGTCGAACAGCGGCAGCTCGGGCTTTGCTATTGTGTGCGGGAATATGCCGAACATCTTTGCCGGCAGCAGGTGCTTCTGAATGCCGAACTTGCGGTACACGCCGGCCTGTGCGGCCCAGCAGATGAAGAGCGTCGATGTTACATTGCTCTTTGCCCAGTCTAATATCCCGCAAAGCTCGGGCCAGTAGGTGACCTCCTCGAACTCAATCTTTTCGATGGGCGCTCCTGTTATAATTAGCCCGTCGAAGCGGCGTTCCCTTATGCTGTTGAACGACGTGTAGTATCGCTCCATGTGCTCGGGCTTTGCATGCTTGGGCGTGTGGGTGTCGAGCTTGAGCAATGTCAGCTCAATCTCTTCGTCCGACGACGATAGCAGGCGTATGAAGTCGGCCTCTGTCGTCTCTTTCATCGGCATGATGTTCAGCAGCGCTATATGCAATGTCTTCGGAGAGGCCTTTTCAAGAATGTCAATTCCCACCCCCTCGTCAATGACATGCTGCAGTGCCGGCAGCCCGGCAGGTACTTTTATTGGCATTGTAATGTTCTGTTTCTGTTGTTACCAAATTCTGAGGCGCTCCTCGACGGGTACGAACAACGGGTCTTTCTCTGTTATTCCGAATGCCGTGTACCAGTCGTCGATGTGCGGCAGCGTGCCGTTCACCCTCCAGCGTGACAGTGAGTGCGGGTCGCTCTTCGTGAGGTTGCGTATCTCCTCGTCACGTATGTTGCCCGCCCACACGTTCGAGTATGAGAGGTAGAATCTCTGCTCGGGCGTGAAGCCGTCCTTGACAGGCAGCGGGTTCTCCTTTGTGGCGTTCTTGAATGCCTGCATGGCAATCGTCAGGCCTCCGTGGTCGGCGATGTTCTCACCTACGGTAAGCTTGCCGTTGGCGTTGAGGCCCGGCAGCACCTCAATCTTGTCAAAGAAGTCTATGATGACCTGAGTGCGTTCGTTGAAGCTCTTTGCGTCGGCCTCGGTCCACCAGTTGGCGAAATTGCCGTCTTTGTCGAACTGTCGTCCCTGGTCATCGAAACCATGCGTCATCTCATGCCCGATAACTACTCCGATAGCGCCGTAGTTGAATGCGTCGTCTTCGTTCATGTCAAAGAACGGGTACTGAAGAATGCCTGCGGGGAAGCAAATCTCGTTTGTCGTGGGGTTGTAGTACGCATTGACGGTCTGCGGAGTCATGTGCCACTCGTCACGGTCTACGGGCTTGCCCCATTTTTCCTCGATGTGCTTGTCCCAACTGAACTCTGCCATTCTTCTGCAGTTGTCGGGGTAGCTGAGCGACGGGTCTATTGTCAGCTTGCTGTAATCCTCCCACTTGTCGGGGTAGCCTATCTTCACCGTAAAGGTGTTCAGCTTCTCATGCGCGGCTCTCTTTGTCTCGTCGCTCATCCACTCCTGTGCGTCGATGCGCTCGCCAAGAGCGACCTGCAAGTTCTTCACAAGCTGTGTCATGCGCTCTTTTGCAGCCGGCGGGAAATGCTTTTCTACATAAAGCTCGCCAATGATGTCGCCCAAAGCCCCGTTCACAGCCTCCAACGCTCTTTTCCAGCGCGGCTGCTGTGCTTTCTTGCCGCTGAGCACAGTGCCGTAGAAAGCGAATGTCTCGGCCTCAATGTCATCGCTCAGCTCGTTCGATGTAGAGCGTATGACCTTCCATTGCAGGAATGCCTGCAGCTCGTCCAAAGGAGCTGTCTCGATTATTGCGGCAGCCTCTTTTATGGCTTCGGGGTGAGCGAGGTTTATCTCCTCAATGCCGTCGATGCCGAGCGTGCTGTAGTAGGCGTCCCAGTCAAAGCCGGGAATCTCTCGCTTCAGCTCCTCATAGCTCATCTTGTGATAGCTGTTGAGCGGGTTGCGGCGTTCCACGCGTGAAAGGTGCTTGGCGGCTATGCGTGTCTCAATCTTCATCACCTTCTCCGTCTTTTCGGTTGCCTCCTGCTCTGTAAAGCCATGCAGCTTGAACATGTTCGCAACATACCGGCGGAACTTTGAACGTATGTTCTCCGACGCTTCGTCATTGTCGCTGTAATACTCCTTTTCGGGGAGTGACAACCCGCCCTGGTATATTCCTAACTGGTTGTTGTCGCTGTTCATTATGTCGGTGCCAATGCCTGTGCCGAAGAATCCGCCTATGCCGCTGCGGTAGTTCTTTGCCAGCAGCTTCGTTATTTCGCTTCTCTCGCCTATTGCGGCTATCTCGTCCAATAGCGGCTTGACAGGCGATGCTCCTAAGCTGTTGCGGCGCGTGCTGTCCATTACCATATTGTAGAGGTCGCCCACTTTCTGAGCGTTGCTTCCCGGCTCGCTCTTCTTCTCGGCCTGTTCAAGGACAAGCTCCTTGAGCTGTTCACGGTTGTTCTCGCGCAGGGCGTCGAACTGTCCGTATCTTGCGTACTCGTCGGTCAGGGGGTTGGCTTTCCTCCAGCTTCCGGTGGCGTATTCAAAGAAATCGGCTCCCGGCGACTGGGTGGTATCCATGTTTGCTATGATTCTCGATTCCATCTTGTTCTCTTTTGTTGTGCATGCTCCCATCGTTGTGGCAAGAGCTACGCAGATAATAGTTTTTTTCATATTTTATTGTTCAATTCTTCCAAACTCTCCATGTTGCTTTCCCAACGTGCGACGGCATCGTCGAGCTGTCTCTTCAGCGAAGCGTATTTCGTGAAATTCTCTTGCGTGCTGCCCTCGGGAGTGCTCATTGCCGCTTCTATTGCGGCTATTGCGCCTTCAATCTCGTTTATTGCGTTCTCGTCGTCCTGTACGAGCCTTTCGAGCTTTCGTTTCTGTTTCTGCAGCTCTTTTTCGGCCTCGTAGCTCAAGCGGCTCTCGTTTGCGGGCTTTTCATTCTTGGCGGCGGTGGTAGCAGGCTTGCTTGCGGCTAAGGCTTCGTTTATGTTGCTTGCGTTCTTGGCGGCAAGGTAGTCGTATATTCCTCCAATATGCTCACGTACCTTGCCCTCGCCGAATTCGTACACCTTCGTGACAAGGCCGTCGAGGAACTCTCTGTCGTGGCTTACTACAATGACCGTGCCGTCGAACTCTCGGATGGCCTCTTTCAGCACATCCTTCGACTGCATGTCGAGGTGGTTCGTAGGCTCGTCGAGTATAAGCAGGTTCATCTGCCTAAGCAGCAGGCGTATCATTGCGAGGCGGCTTCTCTCTCCGCCCGAAAGAACCTTTACAGGCTTGTCCGACGCCTCGCCGCCGAACATGAACGCTCCCAGAATGTCACGTATGCGCAGCCTTATGTCGCCTGTCGCGACATTGTCTATTGTCTGGAACACCGTCAGGTTCTCGTCGAGCAGCTGCGCCTCGTGCTGAGCGAAATATGCGGTCTGCACATTGTGCCCGATGATTATCTCGCCTTCATGCTCCAGCTCGTTCAGTATGCAGCGTACGAGCGTTGTCTTTCCCTCGCCGTTGCGTCCGACGAAAGCAACCTTCTCGCCACGGTTTATAGTGAGATTAACATTCTCAAAGACAGTATGTTCGCCGAAGCTCTTTTTTACCTCATTGCATATTACGGGGTAGTTGCCGCTCCTTGTCGCGGGGGCGAACTTGAGCCTCAGGCGGCTGTTGTCCTCCTCGTCAATGACAATGGGAATCATCCTCTCAAGGTGCTTGATGCGGCTCTGTACCTGCACAGCCTTTGTAGGCTTGTAGCGGAAACGCTCAATGAACTCCTTAATGTCGGCAATCTCCTTCTGTTGGTTCTCGTACGCACGCAGCTGCTGCTCGCGACGCTCCTTGCGGCTCTCCATGAATTTGTCATAGGGCAGCTTGTAGTCGTATATCCTGCCGCACGAAATCTCAATGGTCCTGTTTGTTACAGCGTTCAGGAAGGCCCTGTCGTGGCTTACCAGCAGAACGGCGTTGGCGCTGCGGGCAAGGAACTGCTCAAGCCATTGTATGCTCTCAATGTCAAGGTGGTTGGTGGGCTCGTCGAGCAGCAGAACATCGGGGTGCTGAAGCAGCAGCTTGGCAAGCTCTATTCGCATGCGCCAGCCTCCGCTGAACTCCTTAGTGGGGCGTTTGAAGTCATCACGCCTGAATCCGAGTCCTTGCAGAGTGCGCTCTATCTCCGCTTCGTAGTGGCTGCCGCCCATGAGCGTGTACTGCTCGTTCAGGTGCGTGTACTCCTCGATAAGCTTGTGGTAGCTCTCGCTCTCATAGTCCTCGCGCACCGACAGCTCTTCGTTCATTCCTTTGAGCCTTGCCTCCATCTCGTGAATGTGGGCGAAAGCGAGTTCCGCCTCCTCGAATACCGTTCTGCCGTCGCTGTGGCGCATAACCTGCGGCAGGTACCCGATGGTGAAGTCTTTCGGCTTGGATACGCCTCCCTCGGTCGGTGCCTGTATGCCGGCGATAATCTTTAGAATAGTGCTTTTGCCTGCACCGTTCTTGCCGACAAGCGCAATCCTGTCCTTCTTGTTAATTATGAAACTGACATCGTGAAACAGCCCTGTTCCGCCGAAATCAACGCTTATGTTGTCTACAGAAAGCAAATCTCTATCTATTTAATAATGTATAATATGCTTTGCAAAAATACTCTTTTGCTATGAAAAATACAATAACATGTATGGCAAAGGGGCAGTGGAAAGTCGTTTTTCAACTTTTTTAAAATTTTTAGAAAAAAATCGCAAAAAACTTGCCACATCAATAAAGTGTTTGTATATTTGCAATGATTTCAGAAATGAAATGCAAAACAAGGCAAAAAAGATAGAGACTGTGGTATCAAGAGCAGATTTAAAGGATGAGTTAATAAGAGCAGGCATACGCCCGTCGGTACAGCGTTTGGCAATATTCGAGTATGTACGCAACAGTTGCCAGCATCCTACTGCCGAGGTCGTATACGAGGCTTTGCGTGACGAGCTTGGCTCGCTATCATTGACAACGGTTTACAACACCTTGAAGCTGTTCGTTGATGCCGGGCTTGTTCTGATGCTCACTATTGACGACACCTTCCGCTGCTTCGACGGCGATTGCAGCAGCCATGCTCACTTTCGTTGCAACAGCTGCGGCAAGATAATCGACCTTAAAATAAAGAAAGAGTTCCTTTCGTTGGTCGAGGGTGCCGAAAATCTTGAAGTCACCGACGCTCAGCTCTATCTGAAAGGCATTTGCCCCGATTGCAAGAAAAAATAACAATTAAAATAAAACATTATTAACGGCTTAAAACATTAAAATTATGAAAAAGTACATTTGTTCAGTTTGTGGTTATATTCATGAAGGTGAATCAGCTCCGGAGCGTTGCCCAATGTGTAAGGTGCCGGCTGAGAAATTCAACGAACTTCAGGAGAACGGCAAGATAGAATTTGTTCAGGAACACGTTATCGGCGTGGCTAAGGGCTGCGACGACGAGATGATAAAGGACCTCAACAACCACTTCATCGGTGAATGCACCGAGGTAGGCATGTACCTCGCAATGAGCCGCCAGGCCGACCGTGAGGGCTATCCCGAGGTTGCCGAGGCATTCAAGCGCTACGCATGGGAAGAGGCTGAGCATGCGGCTAAGTTCGCAGAGCTTCTTGGCGATGTTGTTTGGGATACCAAGACAAACCTCGACAAGCGTATGAACGCTGAGTCAGGCGCATGTGCCGACAAGTACCGCATCGCAAAGCGTGCTAAGGAGCTTAACCTCGACGCTATCCACGACACAGTTCATGAGATGGCTAAGGACGAGGCTCGTCACGGCAAGGGCTTCGAGGG
>JAFTRV010000082.1 GCA_017462065.1 Bacteroidaceae bacterium | reverse complement strand
TGTGTGTGTGTGTTTATACAAAAATCACTGACCGCCAAATTTTTGGCAGTCTTTTTACACACATTCGTATTTTTAAAAGCACCTACACACATATTCGAACAGAATGTTCTTTAAATGATGCCGGTTGAAGCCTGCACAGGCTTCAACCGGCAGATTATTTATCAGTCTTTCATCTTAGCCTTGATGAACTCACGGTTCAAGCGGGCGATATTGCTGATTGAAACGCACTTAGGACACTCAGCCTCGCATGCGCGGGTGTTGGTACAGTTACCGAAGCCGAGCTCGTCCATCTTGGCAACCATAGCCTTCACGCGCTTTGCAGCCTCTACCTTACCCTGAGGCAACAGAGCGAACTGGCTTACCTTAGCCGAAACGAACAACATTGCCGAGCCGTTCTTGCAAGCCGCAACGCAAGCGCCACAACCGATGCAGGCAGCTGCGTCCATAGCCTCCTCGGCAATGTCCTTGCCGATAGGTATAGCGTTAGCGTCGGGGATACCGCCGGTGTTGATTGATACGTAACCGCCGGCCTGCTGTATCTTGTCGAACGCTGTACGGTCTACCATAAGGTCACGGATTACAGGGAAGCCTGCTGAACGCCAGGGCTCTACTGTAATTGTATCGCCGTCCTTGAAACGACGCATATACAACTGACATGTAGTAGCGCCTGTTGCGGGGCCGTGCGGGTGGCCGTTCACGTAGAGTGAACACATACCGCAGATACCCTCGCGGCAGTCGTGGTCGAACACGATAGGCTCTTTATTCTCGTTCACCAGCTGTTCGTTAAGTATGTCGAGCATCTCAAGGAATGAGGTATCGCCCGGAATATCCTTCATCTGATAGGTCTCGAATGCACCCTTAGCCTTAGGACCTCTCTGACGCCATACTTTCAATGTAAAACTTATATTTTTATCCATTGCTTACAAATTTAATTAGTTCTTGTAATTACGTTGTTGTACCTTGATGTACTGATAGTTAAGGTCCTCTTTGAGAAGTTCGGGCTCCTGACCCTGGCCGGTGTACTTCCAGCAAGCGACATATGAGAAGTTCTCGTCGTCACGCTTAGCCTCGCCCTCTTCGGTCTGATGCTCTTCACGGAAATGACCGCCGCAAGACTCCTCACGGTTCAATGCATCGTAAGCCATGAGACGGCCAATCTCGATGAAGTCGAGCAAGCGGAGAGCCTTCTCAAGCTCAATGTTGAGAGTGTCGGCCTCGCCGGGAATGCGAAGGTCGCTCCAGAAGATTTTCTCGACACGGTCAATCTCCTTAAGCGCATTCTCGAGCGACTCCTTAGTACGTGCCATACCTACATTGTCCCACATAACAAGACCAAGCTCCTTGTGGATTGAGTCTACGCTGCGAGTACCCTTGATAGCCATAAGCTTGGCAATCTTGTCGTTTACAGCCTTCTCGGCCTCTACGAACTCGGGAGCGTCGGTGCTGAAGCGAGGTACCTGAATTTGGTCGGCAAGATAGTTCTGTATTGTATAAGGAAGAACAAAGTAACCGTCGGCAAGACCCTGCATAAGAGCAGAAGCGCCAAGACGGTTAGCGCCGTGGTCGCTGAAGTTAGCCTCGCCGATAGCGAACAAGCCGGGGATAGATGTCTGCAACTCGTAGTCTACCCAGATACCGCCCATGGTGTAGTGGATAGCGGGGAATATCATCATAGGCTCCTTGTACGGGTTGGTGTCGGCTATCTCCTCGTACATGTCGAAGAGGTTACCGTAGCGCTGACGCACTACATCCTCGCCAAGACGCTGGATAGCGTACTTGAAGTCAAGGAACACGGCAAGGCCCGTGTTGTTCACGCCGTAGCCCTTGTCGCAACGCTCTTTGGCTGCACGAGAGGCAACGTCACGCGGAACAAGGTTACCGAATGCCGGATAGCGGCGCTCCAAGTAGAAGTCACGGTCCTCGTCGGGAATATCGTTAGGATGCTTTGTTCCGGCCTGGAGAGCCTTAGCGTCCTCGAGTTTCTTTGGCACCCAGATGCGGCCGTCGTTACGAAGAGACTCAGACATAAGAGTAAGCTTAGACTGCTTGTCGCCGTGAACGGGGATACATGTGGGGTGAATCTGCGCATAGCATGGGTTAGCGAACCAAGCGCCCTTGCGGTAGCACTGGAGAGCGGCAGAGCCGTTGCTGCCCATAGCGTTCGTTGAAAGGAAGTATGTGTTGCCGTAACCGCCGGTACCGATTACCACGGCATGAGCGGCGAAACGCTCTACCTTGCCTGTAACGAGGTTACGCGCGATGATACCGCGGGCACGGCCGTCGATGATGACAACGTCGAGCATCTCGTAACGTGTGAAGAGCTTGACTGTGCCCTGGTTTACCTGATAGTTGAGCGCTGAGTATGCGCCGAGAAGAAGCTGCTGACCGGTCTGGCCGCGGGCGTAGAATGTACGTGATACCTGAGCGCCGCCGAATGAGCGGTTAGCCAAAAGACCGCCGTACTCGCGAGCGAAAGGAACGCACTGAGCCACGCACTGGTCGATGATTGCGCCGGATACCTCGGCCAAACGGTGAACGTTAGCCTCGCGGGCACGATAGTCACCGCCCTTGATTGTATCGTAGAAAAGACGATAGACAGAGTCACCGTCGTTCTGATAGTTCTTGGCAGCGTTGATACCACCCTGAGCCGCAATTGAGTGAGCACGGCGAGGTGAATCCTGAATACAGAAGTTAAGCACGTTGAAACCCATTGCGCCGAGTGAAGCCGCAGCAGAAGCGCCGGCAAGGCCGGTACCTACAACGATGATGTCGAGCTTACGTTTGTTAGCAGGGTTTACCAATTTCTGGTGCGCCTTGTAGTTAGTCCATTTCTCGGCCAACGGGCCTTCGGGAATTTTGGAATCCACTTTTACTGAACTTATTTTAGCCATAATATATATGTTTTAGATTTTACACCAATTGTTATTAGCAGCAAGGAGTGCAGCAAGCAGCAGGAGCGGCAACCTCTATCTGGCCAAGAGCGCCAAGACCGAAGTAACCGGCAACGACTACAGCCAAGAAGCCGAGGATAATAATTGTAACGAACACGTTACCGAATACCTTGACACGGTTGAACCAAACCTTGTTGTTCGTACCGAGTGTCTGGATAGCGCTCCAGAAGCCGTGAGTAAGGTGGAACCACAAAGCAGCCAGCCATACAATGTAAAGAATTGCATAAACGGGGCAGCTGAAAGTGCTTGCGATGTAGCCGGAGCCGTTCGCTACATTTTCCATAACGACAGGCTCTACATGCATGCCCATCATGTGCAATACTTCGGGAAGCTGCATCTTTGCCCAGAAATTGAACAGGTGCAAGCCCAAGCCGAGAATTACTACGATACCGAGAGCGAGCATGTTCTGCGAAGCCCACTCTACGCTCTTAGGCTTCTCTACTACAGCGTAGCGCTGTGAGCCGCGCGCCTTTCTGTTCTGAAGAGTAAGGACGAAAGCATAAACAAGATGCACAAGAACAAGGGCTGCGAGACCCGCTGTTCCTACCAATGCATACCAGTTGGCTCCCAAGAACTCACAAATCATGTTGTAACCTTCGGTGCTGAAAATAGCGACCAAGTTCATTGACATGTGGAAAAGGAGGAAGAGAACGAGGCCTAAGCCCGAAACGCTCATGATTACCTTCTTTCCCACAGAAGAATTAAATAACCACATAATGAATTGATATTAAATTATATAATAAATAAATAGTTCTGTTTTTAGCGGCTATAAGCCATAATACAAAAGACAAAAATAAACTTTTTTTTATTAAAAACACTAAAAGGGCTCTTTTTTTTGCTTTTTTACTGCAAAGCGGCCAAAAAAAGCGACTAAAGCCATGCTCGGCGGCTTGAACGGCTAAATAGTAAAAACAATTATCACGGCAATGGTTGCAACACGGCTGAATAAAAAACCATTTGGCGAAAAAAAGCTGTTCCCGATTGGCATTACCGCGCACTTTTGTTACATTTGCCGAAAATTAGAAAATAAAACATAATGGCTACACTTAAAGAGAAAATCGGATATGGCTTTGGCGACATGTCCTCATCTATGTTCTGGAAGATATTCAGCGCATACCTGCCAATATTCTATGCGATGGTATTCAAGCTCGACCTCGGCACTACAGCCGTCCTGATGCTCGTAACGAGAATATGGGACGCCGTCTCGGACCCTATGATGGGAATTATCGCAGACAGGACAAGCACGAAGTGGGGCAAATACCGCCCTTACCTGCTATGGGTATCTGTACCCTTCGCCGTCGCGGGCATTCTGCTATTCACGAAACCTAACTTCGGAGAGACCGGCAATACTGTATGGGCTTTCGTCACATACATACTCATGATGACTGTCTACACAGCCATTAACGTGCCCTATGGCTCAATGCTCGGCGTGATGACGGAAGACAGCGATGAAAAGACGGTTTTTTCGTCTTACAGAATGTTCTTCGCATACGCAGGCTCGTTCATTGTGCTTGCCGTGTGGGAGCCGCTGTGCAACATGTTCGCCGGCACAAGCGGAGAGCTGACGCACGACCCAAAGGCATGGCAGAACGCAATGATTGTCGTAGGCGTAGCATGCGTGCTTCTTTTCATGCTTACATTCGCCATGACACGAGAGAGAGTGAAGACAATACCGCAAAGCACAAGCGTGCTCGCCGACCTTCGCTCGCTGTTCAGGAACGGTCCGTGGTGGATACTGCTGGGCGGAGTGCTTTTCTTCAACTTCTTCAATGCGATACGCTATGCGGCGATACCGTTCTTCTTTACCACACAGATTGCCGAAGGAGCTACGCTCTCGTTCTTCTCGATTGAGTTCTTGTTCTATGCCGGAATATTCCTTGCCATAGGCGAGGTGGCCAACATGGTTGGCGTGGCTTTGGCGACACCGATAACGTTCGCTATCGGAAAGAAAAGCACGTTCCTCTATTCGCTCTTCGCCCTCATTGCATTGTGCATAGCATTCTACTACGTGCCGACAGAGGGGTCCGCCGCATACTGGATATTGCTTGCGCTGCAGATTCTTGTATGCATCCTGACAGGCATCGTCTCGCCGCTCGTATGGAGCATGTACGCTGACATCTCCGATTTTGCCGAGCTGAAGTTCAAGACCGCCTCGACAGGACTTATTTTCTCTTCTTCGTCAATGGCACAGAAATTCGGCGGCGCGTTCGGAGCATCGGCAGTAATGTGGATACTTGCGGCATTCAACTTCAACACTGCCGACGGCGCCGTACAGACAGCAGAGGCGGTTGAGGGAGTAAGATTGCTGATGAGCTGGATTCCTGCAATAGCGGCAGCTGTCTCCGCGCTGTTCATATTCATATATCCTCTTACCACAAAACGCATGAAAGAGATAAACGACAAACTGAAATTGCTCAGGAAGTAAGAACAGGCACATTTATAAAAAGAGGCTGTATTTCGCAAGAATACAGCCTCTTTTTATAAATGCAGCTATTGTAATTGCAAACAAGTTGTATTATTTTTGTATGATGTTTATAAATTGAAGGCAAGAGGTGGTATTTGAATACGACATATTGGTTATAGGCGCAGGCCATGCAGGATGCGAGGCTGCTGCTGCGGCGGCGAACATGGGCAAGCGTACGTGTCTTATAACAATAGACATGAACAAGATTGCGCAGATGAGCTGCAACCCTGCCATAGGCGGCATTGCAAAAGGACAGATTGTACGAGAGATTGACGCTCTTGGCGGATACACAGGCATAATAACCGACAAGGCTTCGATACAGTTCCGCATGCTCAACCGCTCGAAAGGCCCTGCAATGTGGAGCCCGCGCGCCCAGTGCGACAGAATGAAGTTCAGCCAATATTGGAGAGAGGTGCTTGAAAACACCGAGAACCTGAACATGTGGCAAGACATTGTAACAGAGCTTGTTGTGGAAAACGGAAAGGCCGTAGCGGTCAAGACGCAGATGAACGCCACTTTCAAAGCCGGCTGCATAATAGTAACGGCCGGGACGTTCCTTAACGGACTAATGCACATAGGCAAGGTAAAGATTGAGGGCGGCCGTGTAGCCGAGCCCGCAGCCAAAGGATTGACCGAATCAATAACGAAGCACGGCATAACGGCCGGACGCATGAAAACCGGTACGCCGGTACGCCTCGACAAGCGTTCTATAAACATGCAACTTGTTGATATTCAAGAGGGTGACAATGATTTTCACCGTTTTTCATACACAAACACCGAACGTGAGCTAAGGCAGCTTCCATGCTGGGGGTGCTACACAAACCCCGACGTTCACGAGATACTCCGCAACAGCCTTGACGACTCACCGCTCTACAACGGACAGATACAGAGCATAGGGCCACGCTACTGCCCGAGCATAGAGACGAAGATTGTGACGTTCGCCGAGCGTGACCGTCACCTGCTGTTCCTTGAGCCCGAGGGAGAGACGACGCAAGAGGTTTATGTGAACGGCTTCTCTTCGTCATTGCCTATGGAGGCGCAGCTGACTGCTCTTCGCAAGATTCCCGCGCTCGAGAATGCCGCGGCCTACCGCCCCGGATACGCAATAGAGTACGACTATTTCGACCCTACCCAGCTGAAGCACACACTTGAATCGAAGGTTATAGAAAACCTGTTCTTCGCAGGGCAGGTAAACGGCACCACCGGGTACGAAGAGGCTGCCGGGCAAGGCATCGTCGCCGGCATAAACGCCGCCCTTAAGATTGACGGCAAAGAGAGCTTCGTGCTGAGGCGAGACGAAGCGTACATTGGCGTTCTAATAGACGACCTTGTAACCAAAGGCGTGGACGAGCCGTACAGAATGTTCACGTCGAGAGCGGAATACAGAATACTGCTTCGTTCCGACAACGCCGACATGAGACTCACCGAAAAGTCGCACAGCATTGGCCTGGCTACAGAAGAACGTTACAAGAGGCTATGCGAGAAGAGAGAGAAGATTGAGAAGCTGACGGAGTGGATAAACAACTTCTCGGTCAAAGCCGACCTTATAAACAAAGGGCTCGAAGAGCTTGGCACCACCCCGCTTGTGCGAGGCTGCAAGCTTTCGTCCATAATCGAACGTCCGCAAATAACCATAGAGAACATCTCAAAATATATAAACGCTCTGAAAAAAGAGCTTGAAAAGTTAGGCGACGACAAGGACGAAATTGTCGAAGCCACTGAAATTGAGATTAAGTACAGAGGCTACATACAACGTGAAAGAGAGCTTGCCGAAAGAATGGTAAGACTTGAGAATATAAGAATAAAAGGCCGCTTCGACTACAACAATATCGAGTCGCTCTCGACAGAGGCAAGACAGAAGCTGACAGCCATTAACCCCGAATCGCTTGCACAGGCAAGCCGTATTCCGGGAGTGTCGCCGAGCGATATAAATGTATTGTTAGTCCTGGCAAGAAAGTAATTGTTCCACGTGGAACATTGCCTTAAAACAACAGCTCGAACTTCAAAAAACAAAGAGATATGAACAAGGATTTATTGCTTAAGAATTTGAGAAACATCCCCGACTTTCCAATACCTGGAATACAGTTCAAAGACGTGACATCGCTCTTCAAGAACCCGGAGTGTCTTCGTGAAATGGACAATGCCCTTTATGAATTATATAAGGATAAAGGCATAACGAAAATTGTAGGTATTGAGTCACGAGGTTTTGTAATGGCTTCTTCGCTCGCCGTAAAGCTCAACGCCGGCTTTGTGCCCATTCGCAAGCCGGGCAAGTTGCCTGCTGAAACCATAAGCGAAACATACGGCAAAGAGTATGGCCGTGACACAATAGAGATACACAAGGACGCCATAACTGAAGACGACGTTGTGCTGATACACGACGACCTGTTGGCGACAGGCGGAACAATGCTCGCCGCATACCACCTTGTAAAAAAGCTCAACGCAAAGAAGGTGATGATCAACTTCCTTATTGAGCTTGAGGGACTGAACGGAAGAGAGACATTCCCGAAAGACGCCGAAATAGAGTGCCTTCTCACCCTTGAAGGAAAATAATGAACAAAGAGGAGAGAAGCAAGAGAGAACAGCACCTGAAGGGTATTGTAAACAACCTCCCTGACTCACCCGGATGCTATCAGTACCTCAACGAAGATGAGGTAATAATTTATGTTGGCAAGGCCAAGAACCTTAAGCGAAGGGTATCCTCTTATTTCAACAAAGAGCAACAGACACTTAAGACAAGACTGCTTGTTGCAAAAATAGCCGACATCAAATATGTCGTTGTCAATAGCGAGGCCGATGCATTGCTTCTTGAGAACAACCTCATAAAGCAGCATAAGCCCCGCTATAATGTTTTGCTGAAAGACGACAAGACATACCCCTCGATTTGCATCACGAACGAATATTTTCCAAAGATTTTCAAGACAAGGAAGATACTCAAAGGCAAAGGAAGGTACTTCGGGCCATACACGAACGGAGGCGCATTGCATGCGTTGCTCGAGCTTATCAGGGAGCTGTTCCCGCTACGCACGTGCAACCTGAGCATAACGCCCGAAGGGGTCAGGTGCGGAAAGTACGCAGCCTGCTTAGAATATCAGATAAAGAATTGCTGCGCGCCATGCATTGGCAAAATATCACGTGACGATTATTTGAAATACATCGATGAAGTAACGGCAATATTAAAAGGCGATATAAAGATTTTGCAGGAAAAACTGCTTACGGAAATGAAAGAGAAAGCTTCGCTGCTCGATTTTGAAGCAGCCGAAGATATTAAAAAAAGATACCTTCTTATCGATAATTTCCGAAGCAGAAGCGAGGTCGTAAGCTCAACGATGAACAATATTGACGTGTTCTCTATCGAAAGCGACGAAAAGAACGCCTTTGTAAACTTCCTGCACATAACAAACGGATGCATTAACCAGGCATTCACTATTGAATATCAGAAAAAGCTCGATGAGAAGGACGAGGAATTGATTTCTATGGGCATTGTCGAGCTTCGCGAGAGATTCGGCAGCAACGCAAAGGAGATAATCCTGCCCTTCCTTATCGAACTACCTATTGATGGGGTAACGGTAACAGTACCGCAAAAAGGCGAGAAGGCACGCCTGCTCGCACTGTCAAGGCTTAATGTAAAACAGTACAGGGCCGACAGGATGAAACAGGAGGAGAAGCTAAACCCGGAGCAGAAAAACACCAGGCTCATGAAAGAGATTCAAGAGCTGTTGCACCTTAAAAAACTACCGATGAAAATAGAGTGTTTCGATAACTCAAACACTCAGGGAAACGACGCAGTGGCGGCATGCGTAGTGTTCCGCAAGCTGAAGCCGTCGAAAAAAGAGTACCGCAAATACAACATCAAGACCGTTGCCGGCCCGGACGACTACGCATCGATGCGCGAGGTTGTGGGGCGGCGTTACAGACGTTGCATAGAAGAGGGAGAGGAGCTGCCCGACATTATAATAGCCGACGGCGGAAAAGGGCAGATGGAGGCTATAAGAGGCGTTATAGAGGATGAATTAGGGCTTGACATAAAGATTGCCGGTTTGGTTAAGGACGGCAAGCACAGAACTACGGAGCTTATTGTCGGCAAGGATGGAGAAACCGTGGGTCTTAAGCAGAACACCGTACTGTTCAGAGTGATGACGCAGATACAGGACGAAGTACACCGCTTTGCCATAAAGTTCCACCGTGAGAAACGCAGCAAACGGCAGACCGCATCGGAGCTTGACACTATAAAGGGTATCGGCGAAAAGAGCAAGACCGCCCTGCTCAACCGTTTCAAGAGCGTGAAAAGAGTAAAGGAGGCAAGCGTCGAAGAGCTTGCCGCGATTATCGGAAAATCTAAAGCCGAGCTGCTGCACAAGGCACTGAACAATGAAAACTGACCCGAAAGGGAATATATAAAATAAAAGAGCTATCTTTGCAATAACAGTTACAATATGAGAGTACTTATACAAAGAGTTAAAAAGGCGTCCGTAACTATCAATAAAGAACTTTACTCATTGATAGACAATGGATTACTTGTTTTTGTCGGTATCTGTGACGAGGACAATGACGAAGACATATGCTGGCTTGCGAAGAAGATTGCCAACATAAGGCTTTTCGACGACGAGAACGGCGTTATGAACAGGTCGGTCACGGACATCGACGGCGAGATACTTGCTGTAAGCCAGTTCACGTTGATGGCATCTACAAAGAAAGGCAACCGTCCGTCATACATCAAGGCAGCCAAGCCCGAAATATCGGTGCCCTTATACGAGCAGTTCTGCTCAGAACTGGAGATTGCCGTAAACAAACCTATCAAAAGGGGTGTTTTTGGAGCAGACATGAAGGTCGAACTATTGAACGACGGGCCCGTTACTATATTTATAGACTCAAAAAACAGAGAATAAAGATGACCATTAAAGAGGCGCAGGAGCGTGTTGATGCCTGGATAAAAGAGTACGGAGTACGTTATTTCAACGAACTGACCAACATGGCGATATTGACCGAGGAGGTCGGAGAGGTGGCACGAATAATGGCACGCAAATACGGCGAACAGTCGTTTAAGGAAAAGGATAGCGGGAAAATGCTCGAAGACGAGCTTGCCGACGTGCTGTGGGTGCTTATATGCATAGCGAACCAGACAGGCGTGGACCTTACCGAAGCACTGCGGAAAAACTTCGATAAAAAGACCGAAAGAGATAAAAAAAGACATATTAATAACCCAAAACTTAACTGATATGAGCGAAAATTGCAACTGCGGCTGTGAGGGCCATGTTCACCACGCCGACGAGGAGAGCAAATACGACTTCGTGCTTGCCGATTACGAGAAGGCTATGACAGATGAAGAGGTTGCCGACAAGGTAAAGAGACTTATAGAAGAGAAGGTCGAAGAGAACAATACAATAGAGGTAAAGAAATTCCTTTTCAACTGTATCGATCTCACCACTCTTAAATGCACTGACAGCGAAGAGAGCGTCATGAGATTTACCGAAAAGGTGAACGAGTTCGACGACAAGCACCCCGACCTGAAGAACGTTGCCGCAATATGCGTGTACCCTAACTTCGCTAAGATTGTGAACGACACTCTGCAAGTAGAGAATGTGGGCATAGCATGCGTGTCGGGCGGTTTCCCCTCTTCACAGACATTCCAGGAGATTAAGGTTGCCGAGACAGCCATGGCTGTTCATGACGGCGCTACCGAGATTGATATTGTCCTGAGCGTAGGCAAGTTCCTCAGCGGCGACTATGAGGGCGTATGCGACGAGATACAGGAACTCAAGAGCGTATGCGGAGAGAGACACCTGAAAGTTATACTTGAGACAGGCGCTCTGAAGAGTGCCGAGAACATCAAAAAAGCGTCGATTCTATCGATTTATTCGGGTGCTGACTTCATAAAGACATCGACAGGCAAGGAGTCACCGGCCGCAACGCCTGAAGCTGCATACGTGATGTGCCAGACAATAAAGGAGTATTACGCAAAGACCGGACGCAAAATCGGATTCAAGCCTGCCGGCGGAATAAACACCGTACACGACGCTCTTGTCTACTACACAATAGTAAAAGAGCTGCTTGGCGAGGAGTGGCTGACCAACGAACTGTTCCGCTTGGGAACAAGCCGCCTGGCCAACCTCTGCCTTAGCGAAATTCTTGGTGAAGAGACAAAGTTCTTCTAATAGACAAACAATATAAATAATAAAAGAGTGTCAGATCATTTTTCTGACACTCTTTTATTTATCTCTTGATATCACATAATCGATATATGCGACCAACGCATCCTTGACATCGGGAGCAATGTCGGGCGGAAGAGCCTCTATCGCCGCCGTGCGGTACTTTTGTATGCATGAGTTCGCATACTCTACTCCACCCTCTTCCACTGATATCTCAATCAACGATTTTATTTCGTTTTCATCGAGGCTTACGCCATTGGATATCTTCTCTCTTATCGGAACCAGCAGTGGGTTGCAGCTATTGTTCAGCACATGCAGAGCAGGAAGGGTTATTTTACCCTCTCTCATGTCGCTTCCCGTAGGCTTGCCCACATCGTTTGAGAAGTAATCGAAGATGTCGTCCTTTATTTGGAAACATATTCCTACCGACTCGCCGTACTTGGTGAATGCAGATGCGTATTCATCCTTTCCGCCGACAGAATATACCGCACACAACGTGCTGCACACGAATAGAGAGGCGGTCTTGTTGTATATTACCTTGAAATAGTTGTCCTCGCTGTACGAGCCGTTCTGCTCAAGCTCCACCTGCATGACCTCGCCGCTCGAAAGCTCCTTGCCGAGCTTGGCAAGCTCTTTTATTATACGCAAATCGCCTGTCTCGGCAGCGCTTGCAAGAGCCTGCGAAAAGAGAAAATCGCCTGTAAGCACCGCAATATTATTGTTATAGGCGGTGTTCAACGAGGGGCGGCCGCGACGCATATTGCTCTCGTCGATAACATCGTCATGCAGCAGGCTGGCCGAATGAAGCAGCTCCATGGCGGAGGCTGCGGCGAACGCCCTGTCGCTTACGTTGCCGAGCGATTTTGCTACAAGAAGCACAAGCATGGGACGCATCATCTTGCCCACCGACTCGCTCACGTATGACAAAGCACTGTTCAAAAGCTCTACATTGCTTGTGAACTGCGCTTTGAAATAGACGTTGAAACCCTCTATCTCCTTTGCTATCGGTGCTTGTATGATTTCCAAATGACTCATAATACATTTTAGAGTATCCTTGCCACAGACATTACGCACGGGCCGGCTACTTTATTTAACTGCAAAAGTAATAAAAAGAATATGGATAGTAGCAAAAATTATGTATTTTTACAATCGGTTTCAAGAAATGGCACACTAATTTTGAAATAAATGAACTGTGTCTTTTGATATAATTGTTTTAAAATGGAAAAACTCTTTCTGCTCGATGCGTATGCGCTTATATACAGAGCGTACTATGCTTTCATAAAAAACCCGAGAATAAACTCAAAAGGGTTCAACACGTCGGCTATACTCGGCTTCATAAACACCCTTGAAGATGTGCTGAAGAAGGAAAACCCGACGCACATAGGCATCGCTTTCGACCCCAAAGGCCCCACCTTCCGTCACGAGGCGTACGAAGCGTACAAGGCACAGCGAGAGGAGACTCCTGAGGTTATCAGGGAGTCGGTGCCTGTTATAAAAGAGTTCATAAAGGCATATAACATACCCATATTCGAAGTGCCGGGCTTTGAAGCCGACGATGTTATAGGAACATTGGCAAAACAGGCGGAGAAAAGGGGAATAATTACATATATGATGACTCCGGACAAGGACTACGGACAGCTTGTTTCGGAGACCACGTTCATATACCGCCCCAAGTACGGCGACAAGGAGTTCGAGGTAATGGGCATAGAGAGAGTGAAGGAGAAGTTCGGCATTGACAACACTCTGCAGGTAATAGACCTTTTAGGCCTCATGGGCGATTCGAGCGACAATATCCCCGGCTGCCCCGGAGTGGGAGAGAAGACAGCGCAGAAACTGATAGCTCAGTTCGGAAGCATTGAGAACATGCTCGAAAATACCGAAGAGATTAAAGGCGCCCTTAAGACTAAGGTCGAAGAGAACAAGGAGAAGATTCTATTCAGCAAGTTCCTTGCGACAATAAAGACCGACGTTCCTATTGAACTCGACATGGACTCTCTCAGACGTGAAGCCGCCAACGAAGAGAAGCTCACCGCCCTACTCGACTTCTACGAGCTTCGCGCTCTCAAGGAGAGAGTGAAGAAGAGCCAACAGGCTCCCTCGCTCTTTGACGAGTTCATGGCAGACGATAAAAAAGAAACTGCCGCTGCACCGCAGAAAACAAAAAAAGAAGGCCCTGTTCAAGGCTCTCTCTTTGATTTTTTCACGGACGAAGTACAGGGCGAAGAAAAAAAATCGAGCCATTTGAGCTTAAAAGAGCTGCCGCACACATATAAACTTATTGATAGTAAGGAAGATATATGCAGTTTAGTCTCTGCAGTAAAAAATTGCAAATCTGTGTGCTTCGACACAGAAACGACAAGCACCAATGCGCTCGATGCGGAAATTGTAGGTTTGAGCCTCGCTGTAAAGGAGGGCGAAGCGTTTTACATACCTATGCCCGCCGACAGAGAAGAGACCACTACCCGACTCGAACTATTAAGAGAAATTTTCGAGAACGAGGAGAGCGAGAAGATTGGACAGAACATAAAATATGACATAACAATTCTCGCCAACTACGGAATTGAGGTAAAGGGAAAGCTTTTTGACACAATGATAGCCCACTATGTACTGCAGCCCGAGCTCTATCATGGCATGGACTATCTCGCCGAAATTTATCTCAACTACGACACCATAAAAATAGAAGAACTTA
Organism: Bacteroidaceae bacterium; assembly: GCA_017462065.1. Taxonomy (GTDB): domain Bacteria; phylum Bacteroidota; class Bacteroidia; order Bacteroidales; family Bacteroidaceae; genus HGM04593. The sequence goes on along the minus strand of JAFTRV010000082.1, from coordinate 55,833 downwards.
TTGGCGAGAAAGGCAAGCAGCAGAAGAACATGCGTGATGTACCGCCGCAATCCGTATGCGACTACGCTTGCGAGGATGCCGACGTAACGCTGAAGCTGAAGAATATACTCGAAAAGGAGATAAAGAAAGAGGGGCTTGAAGAACTATTCTATGATATCGAAATGCCGTTGGTGCCAGTTCTTGCCTACATGGAACGCAACGGAGCGAGAATAAACACCGAATCGCTGAGGGAGACCTCTACCCTCTTCAGCAAACGCCTCGCAAGCATCGAAGAGGATATATACACGCTTGCCGGCGAGCCGTTCAACATAGCTTCGCCGAAACAGGTTGGCGACATTCTGTTCGGCAAGCTGAAGATTGTAGACAAGCCGAAGAAGACAAAGACAGGGCAGTTCGTAACGTCGGAAGAGGTGCTTGCGCAACTGCAGAACCGCCACCCTATCGTAAAGAACATTCTGCAGTACCGAGGACTAAAGAAGCTTCTTAGCACATACATCGACGCCCTGCCCTCGCTCGTAAACAGCAAGAGCGGCAAGATACACACGTCGTACAACCAGACCGTTACAGCTACGGGACGATTGAGCTCGAGCAACCCTAACCTGCAAAACATACCTATCCGCGACGAGGACGGCAAGGAGGTACGCAAGGCGTTCGTCCCCGACGAGGGCTGCATGTTCCTTTCGGCCGACTACTCGCAGATTGAGCTTAGAATTATGGCGCACCTCAGCGGCGACAAGAATATGATAGAAGACTTCCGCAGCGGATATGACATTCATGCGGCAACAGCAGCCAAGATATACAAGAAGCCTATCGAGGAGGTTACCAAAGACGAGCGACGCAAGGCTAAGGTAGCCAATTTCGGTATCATATACGGCATTTCGGTGTTCGGGCTTGCCGAAAGGATGAATGTAGACCGGCGAGAGGCCAAAGAGCTGATAGACAACTACTTCGATACATACAAAGGAGTGTACGAATATATCGAGAAATGCAAGCAGGAGGCTAAACTGAACGGATATGTAGAGACTATATTCCACCGCAAGAGATACCTGCCGGATATCAATTCGCACAACGCTGTGGTAAGAGGATATGCAGAACGAAATGCAGTCAATGCGCCGATACAGGGCAGTGCGGCCGACATCATCAAAGTGGCGATGATAAATATATACCGCCGCATGAAAGCCGATAAGATGCGTTCTACCATGATTCTGCAGGTACACGACGAACTCAACTTCAATGTCGTTCCCGAGGAGCACGACGCTGTCCGGCAGCTTGTAATAGAGGAGATGCAGAACGCATTCAAGATGAGCGTTCCGCTTATAGCGGACTTCGGCTGGGGCGAAAACTGGTTAGAGGCTCATTAAAAGCTGAATAGAGTAGTGCAAGAAGTTATTTAAAGCGTATCAATACCGCCTTTATTTGCAGTATTGATACGCTTTTTGTGATATTAGTTAAATTTCATCTAATGCTGAAGATTTCTTCTCTTTAGAGGATATTTCTGAATTTACCTTATCTTCATAATCAAGTCCTAAGCATTCTGATGACCTTAATCTAACACCTATATAACCAACAGAATTTTCAAAGAAAGAAGCATATGTACATTTTTCATTCCTTAAAGCTTGAAGTTCAAACCCATCACCCTCATAATAAGGTTTGGAGAAAAATTCATATGACCTAGGCATACCATATTTATTTGTAAACAATTCTTTATACTCTAAATAATCACTTTTAAGAGAACTCCATGAACTAGCCTCATCAAATAATACAGAAACTTTCCATACTATATGTGTTTTAACGCTTGCAATCACAGCTAATAAAACATCCTTGTTTGTGAATTTTCCTTTCATTACAACTACATTGCCATCTTCTTCATGAACTGTATAACCAATTGATTTCATTTTTGAAACAAAACTATTTAAATGACCATCAATAGGTATACCCCTAAACTCCAAATGTTCTTGAGCTGATAAAGATAATGATAAAAACAGAGCTACAACTAATAAAATCTTTTTCATAATAATATAATCGCCATCAGCTCAAAGGCATCTAAAATTCAGGTTAAAAATGGACATAAAAGAAAGTGTGAGCCTACTTTAACTTTTTCCAAACGATAGGCCTTCGACTGCCTTGTAGATGGATAAGAAAAACGGCTCACACCCTTGGTTATATATGTGTGAATACATATAACAAACCAAAGGGAGAACATTTTACCTATTCCCATCTACTAATGAGTTGTCGAAGTTCATCGTTTAGGAATAAAGCTAAAACGCTTCCTATTATTTATATCTGTTGCAACTGCAACAATACAAAAATAGAAAACATTTTATAAATGTCCAATAGTGAGCCGTAATTTCTTTTTTCTTATTTTAACAATTATCCAAACACAACAATACTGTCGAATTGATATATTTTTCCTTTATCTTTTATAATCCTCTACAGCTATCATCACCCATAGATCCCAAAAATACAAAAATACAAAAAACGGAGAGAGTTTTTCAACTTTCTCCGCTTCAGTAGCGAGACCCGGGATTGAACCGGGGACCTCATGATTATGAATCATGCGCTCTAACCAGCTGAGCTATCTCGCCATCGCATTTTTGCGGTGCAAAGATATATTTATAATTTGAATGTGACAAGTGTTTTGTCATTTTTCATCAAAAAAATCTTCTTTGCGACCCAAATTATGTTATTTTTTGTTTATAAAATAGTAGGTTTTATCAAAAAAGGGTGTGCAAGTTTGAATTTATGAATATAAATTTATATCTTGCAACTGATATACAAATACTTACAATTTACCCTTCATAATTTTTTATGATGAGCAAAGAAAAGATTTATATTGAATATCCTCTAAAGGGCAGTGCATCAATGATATGGCGTTATATCGGCACGCCCGCAGGGCTTTCGCCCTGGTTTGCCGACAGAGTGGAGAGCTTTGACCGCACATTTACCTTTTACTGGGGAAAAACCGAAAAAAGAGTTGCTCACCTTGTTGCGCAACGTAACGGCGTGTATGTGAAATTCAGGTGGGAAGATGAAAGCCAGAACACCTACTTTGAGATGAGAATAGCATACAATGAGCTTACGAGAGAACATACTCTTGAGGTGACCGATTTTGCCGACAAGGATGAGATTGACGACCAAAAAGACCTGTGGAATTCTCAAATAGAGAATTTGAGACGTCAATCGGGCATGTAACATTCAGTTTTTTGTTTTGTTATTCTGCAAAATCGACCATTTTATACTAACTTCGTACAGAAAAACTGCCAATAAGAAATTAAGGTAGCTTTTCTGTATGTTTATTTATAAACCATTCAAATTACCGGCGACTGCACTATAAGAGATGAAGATACCGAGGTTCCACATAAAGAAGATGGATATTTTCATAACGAAGACCTTCTTGAGCAATCTAATGGGTACTTTCTTCATATGCCTTTTTATATTCATAATGCAGTTGCTGTGGATGTGGGTCGATGATTTTGTCGAGAAGGGACTCGACATGGCGGTACTCGCCAAATTCTTCGCATACGGCTCAATAACTCTTGTTTCACAATCGTTGCCGCTCGCTATTCTGCTTGCGGCGCTGATGACGTTCGGAAATTTCGGTGAGAGGCTTGAGCTGCTGTCAATGAAAGCAGCCGGAATATCTCTGTTGCGAATAATGGCACCGCTTGTCATATGCTGCTCCATTCTTTGCGGAGTGTCGTTCTACTTCCAGAATGTCATAAGCCCCTATGCGCAGATGAAGCTGTATACCATGATGTACTCGATAAAGCAGTCTTCGCCTGAAAGCGAGATTCCGGAGGGAATATTCTATGACAATATCGAGGGATACAACATTTATGTAGAGCATAAGGACAAGGAGACCGGAATGCTGCATAATGTCATTATATATGACATGTCGTCGGGCTTTGAGAACAGCAATATAATTCTTTCCGATTCTGCCGAAATAATTAACACAAGCGACGAAAAGCTGATGATTATGGCAATGTACTCGGGCGAGCAGTTCTCGAACCTTACCGACCAGCAGATTGAGAAAAAGAACAGGCCTTACCGCAGGGAGACATTCTCGCGGAAAGAGGTAATAATAAAGATTGACGGCGGCTTTGAGATGAAAGATGCCGATTTCATTAAGTCCAATGCGGCAAGCAAGAACATTAAGGAGCTTGGCCGCGACATTGACTCTTTGAAGCTTTCGAACGACAGCGTCGGCAAACAGAACTGGAAGGGTGCGGTACGTTCTACATACAAGGCGAAGATAAACTTCACAAAGAACGATTCCACACAGATGAAAAGGAACGACACCTATAATGTTAATGTGGACAGCGTTTACAACATAGCGACTAAACATTCAAAGATTGTATGGAAGCGTGCCCAGCTGAACAAGATTAAACAGCTGAAGGTCGATTACGAGATAAAGAACAACATCATGCACTCGCTCGACAAAGACCTTAACAGACATAAGATTTCGTGGTGGGAGAAGTTCACTCTGTCTCTCGGGTGCCTCATTTTCTTCTTCATAGGCGCTCCGCTCGGTGCCATTGTGCGAAAGGGAGGATTAGGATACCCTGTCCTTATATCGGTGGCAACGTTCATTCTCTATTACATATTCAGCACATCGGGAGCAAAACTGGCACGCGAGGGTGAGTGGCATGCATGGTACGGAGCATGGCTTAGTACGATGGTGCTCGCGCCGCTCGGAGCATTCTTCACTTACCAGGCCAATAGGGATTCGGGAATATTCAACAAGGACTCTATAAAAGCATTTTTCGGAACGCTATTCGCAATACCCGAAAAGCGTCATATTACAATAAAAGAGGTTGTAATAGAGGACCCCGACTACAGCAAGGACAGCCTTATACTCAAAGAACTGCACGAGGAGGCACGCTTGTATAAAAAGAAAAACAGACTGAATAAATTGCCTTCGATAAGGAATATCTTCTTTGGAAATGAAGATACGCAGCTAAAAAGCTTCAATGAGAAGTACGAGAAACTTATCGAAGAGATGGGAAACAGCAAGGACAGAAAAGTCATCATGCTGCTGAACGAGTTCCCCGTTCTTGAGATAAAGGCTGTTTCGTCGCCTTTTAAAAGAGCCTGGATGAATATATTTTCACTAATCCTATTCCCTTTGGGAATAATTATCTATCTTCGTGCTGTAAGATTCAGGATAAGGCTCATGAAGGACCTTGTAACAATTGAGACAAACACATACAGAATAATAAACATTTTAAAAAAGCAAAACCTTATATAACCAAATGGAAAATTTCAAACTTAATACAATCGACGAGGCGTTAGAGGATTTCAGAAACGGAAAGTTCGTCATTGTAGTAGACGATGAGGATAGAGAGAACGAAGGAGATTTTATTATAGCCGCCGAAAAAATAACACCCGAGGCTGTAAACTTTATGCTTAAGAACGGTAGGGGAGTGCTTTGCGCGCCTATTACCCTTTCACGATGCAAGGAGCTGCAGCTGGAGCCGCAGGTAAGTTCCAATACAAGCCTGCTCGGAACACCGTTCACGGTTACCATAGACAAGGTAGAAGGATGCACCACAGGCGTGTCGGCAGCCGACAGAGCAGCTACAATAAAGGCTCTTGCCGACCCTGAAAGCAAGCCCGAAACATTCGCTCGCCCCGGACACATTAACCCGTTGTACGCACAGGATAACGGCGTGCTGCGCCGAGCTGGACACACCGAAGCGAGCATAGACCTCGCACGACTCGCCGGTCTCTACCCGGCAGCCGCTCTCATAGAGATAATGAACGAGAACGGCACTATGGCACGCATGCCTCAGCTTGTAGAGATTGCTAAAGAGCATAACCTGAAGATTATATCAATCAAAGACCTTATAGAATACCGTCTGAAACTGGAGTCTCTTGTCGAGAAAGGCGAAGAGGTAGACATGCCTACCGAACACGGGCATTTCCGTCTTATACCATTCCGTCAGAAGTCTAACGGACTTGAGCATATAGCATTGATAAAAGGCGAATGGAACGAAGACGAGGCTATTCCTGTGAGGGTACACTCTTCGTGCATGACCGGCGACATTTTCGGCTCACAACGATGCGACTGCGGAGCGCAGCTGCACGAAGCGATGAAATTGATTGAAAAGACAGGCAAAGGCGTTATAGTATACCTTAACCAAGAGGGCAGAGGCATTGGGCTTATGAACAAGATGCGTGCGTACAAGCTCCAGGAAGAGGGCATGGACACTGTTGATGCAAACCTTTGTCTTGGCTTCAAGGCCGATGAAAGAGATTACGGAGTAGGCGCCGAGATTTTACGCCAGATTGGAGTGCATAAGATGCGTCTTATAACCAACAACCCGGTAAAGAGAATAGGCCTTGAAAGCTACGGACTCACTATTACCGAGAATATAAGCATTGAGATAGAACCCAACAACTACAATTCACGTTACCTTCATACAAAGGCGGAACGCATGGGACATACGCTTCATTTCCATGAACATAAATAACCAAAATAATATGAACCAATTATCAGACCGTGTAAACCGATTGGCGCCGTCGGCAACTTTGGCTATGTCACAGAAGAGCCAGGAGTTGAAAGCGCAAGGAGTAGATGTTATCAATATGAGTGTAGGCGAGCCCGACTTCAACACTCCCGATGCCATTAAGGCCGCTGCGAAGCAGGCTATAGATGACAACTGGTCACGATACTCTCCCGTTCCAGGCTATCCTTCACTCAGAAAAGCTATTGTAGAAAAGCTTAAGAAAGAAAACGGACTCGAATTCAAAGAGACACAGATTTCGGTATCTAACGGCGCGAAGCAGGCTGTCTGCAACGCTATCATGGCACTTGTAAACCCTGGTGACGAAGTTATCGTTCCGGCTCCTTACTGGGTAAGCTACCCCGACATGGTGAAGCTCGCTGACGGTACTCCTGTAATTGTGAGCGCAGGCATAGAGCAGAACTTCAAGATTACAGGCAAGCAGCTCGAAGAGGCTATCACTTCAAAAACAAAGATGCTTATCCTTTGCTCTCCATCGAACCCTACAGGTTCGGTATATACAAGAGAGGAACTTAAGGAACTTGCCGACGTTCTTGCACGCCACCCGCAAGTATTCGTTGTCGCTGATGAGATTTACGAGCATATAAGCTATGTAGGCAAACACGAGAGCATCGCTCAGTTCGAAGAGATTAGAGAGCGTGTAATAATTATAAACGGAGTTTCAAAAGCGTATGCGATGACAGGCTGGCGCATCGGTTACCTTGCCGCTGCCGAATGGATCGTAAAGGGCTGCAACAAACTTCAGGGACAATATACCAGCGGACCATGCTCGGTGTCTCAGATGGCTTCACTCGAGGCCTATACAGGTTCACAGGAGCCGGTTGAGGAGATGAGAAAAGCGTTCCAGCGCCGCCGCGACTTAATAGTAAAGCTCGCTAAGGAGATACCGGGACTTGAGGTTAATGTTCCCGAAGGCGCTTTCTACCTATTCCCTAAGTGCAGCTCGTTCTACGGAAAGAGATACGGAGATACTGTTATAAACAACAGTGACGACCTTGCAATGTACCTCCTTACCGAAGCACACGTAGCAGCTGTAGGCGGAACATCGTTCGGAGCCCCTGAATGCTTCAGAATGAGCTATGCAACAAGCGACGAGAATATTATTGAGGCTATACGCCGAATAAAAGAGGCTCTTGCCAAGCTTGCATAAATTATTTTAAGTGATGTAATAATAAACTTTTAAACAGAAGTAACAATTATAACTTTATAGCCGGTGTCGATAAAGCGCCGGCTATTTTTTTGTATCGCTAAAAAATATATGTGTAACTTTGAAAATAGAGAAGCCGGACACATTCATAATATTGTTAATAAACTGTTGAAAACATTATAATAAATAACATAAAAAAAGTGGCATTTAAATTTTGTTTTTTATGAACAAAAAATAATCAATAACCACTATTAGAACACCAAATTATTTTGCCACTTTTTAAAAGCTTTTTATCAATTGCGTTTTAAACAGTTTTCAACATAAACTATGATAAAAGTTTTTAGTTTTAAATAGACTTTCATTATTGTTGATAAAGATGCATAACTTATTTAAATACAATATTATATTATGTTTATTATTTGTAGATAAATTATATTCTTTAACTAATAACTTCAAAAGCAAATTCAAAGCACATTTTTTCTCTACAGTATCAACAGGCTTTATTGTTGTTTTTTCTATTTTTATTTTTTAAAAAAGGATATATAATATATAAATTCGGTTAAAAATGTGGGAAAGAGAAAACGAGTTTAAAATAAAGGTGAAAAAAATAGTTATCTTTGAGCCATGCTAATGTATATAACAATAACGCTTGCTGTAGTATTGGCTATTCTCGACGTAATAGCCTACAGACGTATACTGTCAATAAAGGCGAATAGGTTTTGGCATATAGCTTTCGCCTGCTTGGTGGTAATTGCCAACATTATACCTTTGTCGGCTCCATTGTTCATGAATGTTCTTTTAGACATTCACAACAGTGAAGTGATGATGAAAGTATCAATGTTCGTGCTTACTTTATTCATAATTCTTACTCTGTGCCGAATAACTTTATACATATTCTGGCTGCCGTCTAAAAGCAAAAAATGGCTTTATACAGGAATTTCGCTCAGTGTTGCCGTGTTTTTATTCTTGATGCACAGCATTTTTGTTACCCGTACCTCTTATGAGGTCAAGGATACCGAAATAAAATTCAAAAGCCTGCCGAAAGAGTTCGACGGGTACAAGTTGGCGTTTATATCGGATATCCATGTTGGAACAATGTTGAATGCAGAAGAGGAACTCGAAAGAATAGCGGAAATTATTTCTAATGAAAACGTAAACGTCGTACTTTATGGCGGCGATCTTGTAAACATGCATCATAGCGAACTAACTCCCGCCGTATTGGAAAAATTATCTTTGATACATGGAAAAGAACCTACGCTTGCAGTGCTTGGAAATCATGATACCGGCTACTATATAAGAAAGGATATAGAGCATAATTATACAGCTCACAAGGATACATTGGAGTCGTTGGTAAACAGCATTGGCTGGAAACTTTTGCGTGACAGCACTCTGTTTATATATAAAGGTGGTGATTCAATTGCTGTAACAGGTATTGATTATACCGATGAGATGCTTGAATATAAGCATTCTTTTAAGCATACCGAAAGTTATGATCCTGTTCCTGTCTACACTGGATTGGATAAAGAGATATTCAATATAACAATATCGCATCTTCCTCAGCTTTGGAAAGTATTCAGCGAAGGCAATTACAGCGATTTGACTCTATCGGGGCATATCCATGCCATGCAGGTGAAATTTAATATATTCGGCAATTATATGTCGCCTGCTGCAGTACTTTACAAGGAGTGGAGCGGCCTGTACGAATCGGGTAATTCCAAATTATACATAAACGATGGAATTGGCTATGTCGGCTTTTTCGCACGTATCGGTACAGGTCCCGAGATTTCTATCATTACATTGCGTTGCGAATAGCGTTTTATAATAGCGTAAAACCTTATTTGAGACGTTTTGTGTAGTATGTAATAAAAACCCTTGCAGACGTTTTAGACAAGCCTGTAAGGGTTTTAAAATGTAATAGAAGAATATTATCTTGCTATGAGTATCTTGGCTACTTCACCCTCTTTTCCTTCTTCGTCATAAAGCAGAACATAATATACTCCGCTTGCTACTTTTTCGCCTCTTATATTACGTCCGTTCCAGCGGTACATGCCACCGTTTGAGTAGCCTTCGTTTATAAGGTAGCCAGCGCCGTCTACAATCTTTATATTGCAGTTATCGGTAAGCCCTACAATTGATATGTCTCCGTTGTATCCCGGTCTTACTGGGTTGGGGTATGCATAAATCTCGCTCTTCTCAAGCTTTTCTTCGGCTCTTGTAGCATCGCTTCTGTAACTTGCAATGCCATTGTCTGTTCCGATGAATACCTCGCCTGTTTTCTCGTTCACGGCAATGCTTTCTATGTAATTTGAAGGCAGTGGGGAATTTTCGGTCGTAAAATGGTGTATTGTCTCAAGTCCGTCATCGCTGACAAGGTACACTCCATTATCGAGCGTTCCTATCCATTTGCGGTTAGCTCCGTCTACTGCTATTGCTTTTATGTACACACCGTTCATAAGATAGTCGGCAAGTCCTGTTCCGTCGTTGCGCGGCACTTTAATCTGTTTGAATATTCCGTTTTTGAAAAACTCTTCAGGGTTGTCAATAACGAAAAGTCCTACACTTGTTCCAACCCATAATTCTCCTTTTTTATCTTCAATAAGCGGGTAGAGTTCATTTATAATGTAAGATGTTCCGTCCTGATTAGTGAATTTTGAAGTCCAGATGTTTGTTTCATCATCTTTTGTATCAAAAGGGGTATCTTTAAGTTTAGCGCAGAAAAGCCCGGCATCCATTCTCATTGATGTAATCCAAAGCCATCCTCTTGAGTCGAATAAAGGTTTTACCATTGTAGGAAAATTCTCAATATCCTTATAATTCAAAGATATCCATGTTCCGTCCTTCTTTCTTACCTTAATAATATCTTTTACACCTGTATTTATACACCATAAATTACCTTCTTTATCAAATATTACGTATGATATACGGTTGTAGTTACAATTTTTATCAACATCAGGTATAACGCTTTCTATAATACTGTTCTTATCATTGTATTGCTTTACAAATTCTCCGTTACGGAATTCAAAAATACCATTACCGAAAGAAGCTGCAAAGTAGTGTCCTTCTTCGTTAGGGTCTTCATCGATGGAACATAGATTGCGGTAATTTAATTTTGTTGTGTTTTTTACAATATCCTCAGGAAGGTTAAACCACTTGCGGTCATTGATATTAAATTCCATTAACGTAGCATCATAGAATGTAATATCCATATAATTGATATTACCGCCGGCTACCAATAGCTTTTCGTCGCTTGTGAATTTAAGAAATTCGCAATAATTTCTTACAGGGCTGTTAGGTATTGCAATTTCTGTGACTGTAGCAAGTGTATTATTATTGGCTTTGGTCTGGTACACTCCTTTATAACCTTTGCAAACCCAATAATTTTCTCCTTTTTTATATGCAAAATTGCAGTTGTCTGTATTATAAGTAGTTATCTTCTTATCTTTGCCTATAATAGTTACCTTATCTAAGGCCGGAGCAATCAGTGTATTTTCTTTGTTGTATATAGTATGGTATTCTTTTCCCGACTTGTTTACGACAGTCGTATATTTATTGTTCTCTACGTCCAATTTATGAATGCCGCTTGTCTTGTTAAGGAAATAGAGTTCTCCGTTCAATTCGCAGATAGCATCAGTCCTTAAACCGTAGTTCATCTTTTCCCAGTTATTTTTGTCGAGCATGTTCTTAGCCGTATCGCATCTTAGAATGCCGCTCTCCGTACCTATGTAAAGGCTGTTCTTGAAAAGAGATGTGCTTAGTGTGTTTATGCCTAAATTATAGCTGTCGTTTATTTGCAGTTTTTCCAAATCAATAACTACAACGCCGAATTCGGTCGATAAATATGCTGTGTTATCGTAAATATCAATACCGTTTATTCCCTTTTTACTAAGGTTGATGTTCTTAAAATCGGAAATGTTGTATATAGTCTCGTCATCGTAGAGAATGTCAATGTTTGCGTTGCTGTATACTATTACAAGAGCTTTTTGCTTTTCACAATAAGCTATATTTGAAATATCTACATCGCTGAGCATGTTAAGCTTGTCATATGTAATTACTTCGTTGTCTTCGGTATTATATGAAAATAGCGCACCCGAAGCAAGTACGTAAACTTTTTTACCGGCAACCTCGCAATGAGTAGCGTTATGGTACGAAGGGAATACGTTCCAATTATCGGCAGCTACTCTTGCCGAAAAAGACAAAAGAGATACGAAAAGTAATAGACAAGCTTTCTTAATCATATTTTCCGTTTAAGTAATTATTAAGTTCTTCTGTCGCGCGGTAACGGTGGCTGATGCTGTTCTTCATGCTTCCTGTCATCTGCGCAAAACTTTCGGAGAAGCCTTCGGGTATAAAAATAGGGTCATAGCCAAATCCTGAATTACCTAACTTAGTTTCGCTTATTCTTCCTTTTACAATACCGTTGAATATCTTCTCCTCTCCATTAATAATTAACGCAATAACTGTGCGAAATTGTGCGTTCCTGTTATTTTTTCCTGTTAAATTTTGCAACAGCTTCTGCATGTTGGCTTCCGAATCGCATTCCTCTCCTGCATAACGTGCCGAATATACTCCAGGCTCACCGCCCAATGACTCAACCTCAAGTCCTGTGTCATCGGCGAAGCAGTCCACTCCGAATTTATCATATATATAACGTGCCTTAATAAGAGCGTTACCCTCTAATGTATCGGCGGTTTCGGGAATGTCATCAAAGCATTCAATATCCTTAAGAGACAAAATTTCCACCTTGTCTCCTAATATATCCCTTACTTCATCGAGCTTATGCCTGTTGTTCGTTGCGAAAACTAACTTCATTTTTTTTCGGTTTTGTTATCGTTTATATTTTCGGCAATTTTCTCATCTTCAATTTTCACCTTCTTTGCATTAGCCTTTATCTTGTCGAATCCGTTGCCGTACACAGCCATTACCTTGGATTGTGAAATGAGGGCGTTGGGGTCAATCTGCTTGATAGCGCTCAGCAGCTGGTTCGATTGCGTGGCACGAGCGATAGTCGTAACTACTTTTCCCTCTTTTCCCGAATAGTATCCTACAGAATCGAGCAATGTGACGCCACGCTTAAGGTAACGTGTTATGTAATACGCAATTTCGTCATATTTTGCCGAGAATATGAAGAACTGGACAGCCTGACGGTTGCTGTTCACCATGTAGTCGAGCGATACATTTACAATAACAAGGTTTATGAAGCCATAGAAAACCTTCTGCAGGCTTACCGAAATGCTCGGGGTGGGTATAATGAAGAAACTGCTTATAATGATGCATGCATCGACATACAGCATTGCGCGACCGAAGCTTATATCCTTATATTTGTTTACAATTGCAGCTATTATATCCACTCCTCCCGTGCTTCCGTTGCTCAAGAAGCAGAAGGCTATACCCATTCCAATGAATATTGAGCCCACGATGCATGCCTCGAGCTGTTTGTCAGGGCCAAGAATGTCGTAAGCTGTCGGGCATGTCTGGAATACCCATCCAAAGAACTCGAGCATTAAGGTCATTACCAGAATGGCGTAAATTGTCTTGATGCAGAACTTAAGGCCTAATTGTTGTATTGCGATAATCAATAGTACGATGTTTATCGCAAAATAAGTGTACTGCATCTGTATGCCGGTAGAGTATTCCACGATACCGCCGACACCGGTAATGCCACCTGTCACGAACTGGTATGGAGCCATGAAGAACTTCCATGTAATGGCATAAATCGTAAGTCCCAGCGTAATCATCAAGTAATTCTTGACTTCCCCCATTAATGTAGGTCTTGGAATGAATTTCTTTGCCATAACCCTGTTATTTTAAATGAACAATATTATTGCTTATTATAATCAAATTACAACATTAACAATCTTCTTCGGTACAATGATTACTTTCTTGATAGGTTTGCCGTCGATATATTTTTGGCTGTTTTCGTCGGCAAGCACCGCTGCCTCTATTTCGCTGTTAGCGGCGTCCGCTGCGAACTCGAGCGTAAATCTCGCTTTGCCGTTGAATGATATCGTATACTTTATAGTATCCTCTTTCAGGTAATCTTCGTTGAACTGAGGCCACTCTGCGTCGCAAATAGTAGTTTCATGGCCGAGCAGCTGCCACAGCTCCTCGCATATATGAGGTGCGAAAGGTGACAAAGTCACTACAATCTGTTCCAGAATTGCCTTCTTGTTGCATTTCAGCGCTGTCAGTTCATTTATGCATATCATGAATGCGCTCACGGTTGTGTTGTACGAGAATGCCGGAATATCCTCGGTTGTCTTCTTTATCAGCTTGTGAAGAGCCTTGAGTTCCTCTTTCGAAGGAGCTTCATCGACAACAATGAAGTTGTCGTTCTTGTCAAAGAACATTCCCCACAGCTTACGCAAGAATCTATGGCAACCGTCGATGCCGTTGGTATCCCACGGCTTTGACTGCTCTACAGGGCCGAGGAACATTTCGTACAGACGCAATGTGTCTGCACCGTATCTTTCTACTATAATGTCGGGGTTTACCACATTGAACATCGACTTGCTCATCTTTTCCACAGCCCAGCCGCAAATGTACTTGCCGTCTTCGAGAATGAATTCCGCATTGGCATATTCCGGTCTCCAGGCCTTGAACGCCTCGACATCGAGCATGTCATTCGAGACAATGTTCACATCGACATGCAACGGTGTCACGTCGTACTCCTTAGAGAGATTGAGCGATACGAATGTGTTGGTATCCTTTATACGGTATACGAAATTGCTTCGTCCCTGTATCATACCCTGGTTTACAAGCTTCTGGAACGGCTCTTCCTTAACGCTTACTCCGCAGTCGAAAAGGAACATGTTCCAAAATCTTGAATATATGAGGTGTCCTGTGGCATGCTCTGTACCTCCGACATACAAATCTACATTCTGCCAGTAGCTGTCGGCCTCGGTTGAAACAAGGGCTTTGTTATTCTTTGGGTCCATGTAACGCAGGTAGTATGCGCTTGAGCCTGCAAATCCGGGCATAGTATTCAGTTCGAGTGGGAATACAGTGTTGTTGTCTATAAGCTCTTTGCTTACTACGCAACTGTTCTTTTCGTCCCAAGCCCACATCTTTGCGTGTCCCAATGGAGGCTCTCCGCTCTCTGTCGGCAGGAATTTCTCCACGTCGGGCAGCTGAAGCGGCAGGCACTCTTCGGGAATAGGGTAGGGAACACCCTCTTTGTAGTATATCGGGAACGGCTCGCCCCAGTAGCGCTGACGGCTGAAAATTGCGTCACGCAGTCTGAAGTTCACCTTTACACGGCCTAATTTATTTTCGGCAATGTATGCCTTTGTATTTGCGATAGCCTCTTTTACGGTAAGCCCGTTAAGGTTGAGCTTGCAGTCGGCAAAGCGTGCGACAGGCGAGTTTGTCATTATGCCCTCCTTTGCGTCAAAGCTCTCCTCGCTCACGTCACAACCTTCGATCAGCGGGCGTATCTCAATTCCGAAATGCTTAGCGAACGCATAGTCGCGGCTGTCGTGTGCGGGAACGGCCATAATTGCTCCTGTACCATAGCCTGACAATACATAGTCGCTTACCCATACAGGAATTTCCTCTCCTGTTATCGGGTTTATGGCATATGAGCCTGTGAATACTCCCGTTACGTTGCGGTCTATCATACGCTCTCTTTCAGTGCGTTTCTTGGTGCGGTCAAGATATGCCTCTACCTCCTCTCTCTGTCCGTCGGTGGTGAGCTTTGCCACAAGTTCGCTTTCGGGAGCGAGTACCATGAAAGTGACTCCGAAAATAGTGTCGGCGCGTGTAGTGAATATTGTGAACTCAATATCGCTGTCCTTTATTCTGAACTGTACCTCAGCTCCCTCGCTGCGGCCTATCCAGTTACGCTGTGTCTCTTTCAGAGAGTCGGTCCAGTCGATATTGTCGAGTCCGTCGAGCAGTCTCTGCGCATACGCCGACACTCTGAGGCACCACTGTTTCATCTTCTTTTGAACGACCGGGTGTCCTCCGCGCTCCGAAACGCCGTCTACAACCTCGTCGTTGGCAAGAACAGTGCCCAGCGCCGGGCACCAGTTCACCATAGTCTCGTTGAGGAAAGCAATTCTCCAGTTCATCAGAAGCTCCTGCCTTGCCACCTCGCTGAGGCTGTTCCACTCTTCGGCCGATACCTCAATGTCTCTTGTGCATGCTGCATTAAGAGAAGAGGTGCCCTCTTTTTCGAGTTTCTCAATAAGTTCCGCTATAGGCTTGCAGCTTTTTGCGTCATTGTCGTAATAGCTGTTGAACATCTTTATGAACGCCCACTGTGTCCAATGGTAGTAGTCGGCGTCGCATGTTCTTATCTCTCGGTCCCAGTCGAAGCAGAAGCCTATTTTGTCGAGCTGCTCACGGTAACGGTTAATATTCTGTTCTGTCGTTATCGCAGGGTGCTGTCCTGTCTGTATCGCATATTGCTCGGCAGGCAGTCCGTACGCATCGTATCCCATAGGGTTAAGCACGTTGTATCCCTGCAAGCGTTTGAAGCGCGCGAAGATATCCGAAGCGATATATCCGAGCGGGTGTCCTACATGAAGTCCGGCTCCCGAAGGGTAGGGGAACATGTTAAGGACATAATATTTCTTTTTGCTTTCATCTTCAGTTACATGGTAGGTCTTGTTTTCCTTCCATATTCTCTGCCACTTTTGTTCAATCTCATTAAAATTGTATGCCATATCTTGAATAATTTGTTTGCTGTTTATCTATTACTATCTACGTAGTAGATGTAATAACTTGCAAAAGTATATAAAATTTGTATGATTTTTCCTTTTATGCCGTGAATTTGTTTTCTAAATCTCTTTTTTGCTGTTTGAGTAAAACCATTTGGATAAAAATAGCTATCTTCGCATAATAGTTCCGGTTAGAAAAACATACAATATGGCAGAAAAAGATATAGCGGCAACCCCCATGATGCGTCAGTTCCTCGACTTGAAGGCCAAGCATCCCGACGCAGTCCTTCTTTTCCGTTGCGGCGACTTTTATGAAACCTACTGTTCCGACGCTATCGTAGCTTCGGAAATTTTAGGAATTACGCTTACAAAGCGTTCCAACGGCAAGAGCGATGCCGCTAAGGCTATAGAAATGGCCGGCTTTCCTTTTCATGCCCTTGACACATACCTCCCAAAGCTCGTGCGTGCAGGCAAGCGTGTAGCTATCTGCGACCAGCTCGAAGACCCCAAGATGACAAAGAAGCTTGTGAAGCGAGGCATCACTGAGCTTGTCACTCCGGGCGTGTCAATAAACGACAACGTACTCGATTATAAAGAAAACAACTTCCTTGCCGCCGTTCACTTCGGAAAGCCCATGTGCGGTGTCTCTTTTCTTGACATCTCTACAGGAGAATTTCTTGTAGCCGAGGGTACGTTCGATTATGTCGAGAAACTGCTTATTAACTTCCGTCCTAAGGAGGTGCTTTTCGAACGCGGGCTTAGGAGCCGTTTCGAAGATTGCTTCGGCGGCAAATACCTTACGTTCGAGCTCGACGACTGGGCATTCACCGACGAGTTCGCCAATGAAAAGCTGACAAAGCATTTCGAGACAAAGAACCTGAAAGGTTTCGGCATCTCGCACCTTCGCAGCGGAGTGGTGGCTGCCGGCGCTATTCTGCATTATCTTAGCGTTACGCTGCACACGCAAATATCGCATATCCGCAATATATCACGCATCGAAGAGGAGCGTTATGTGCGTCTCGACAAATTCACCATTCGCAGCCTTGAACTGCTTGGCAGCATGCACGACGGCGGTACCTCGCTTCTGTCGGTCATAGACCGCACTCTGACAGCAATGGGCGCCCGTCTGCTGAAACGCTGGATGGTATTCCCTCTAAAGGACAAAAAGCCTATCGACGAGCGTCTCGACGTTGTCGAGTACTATTTCCGTGAGCCTGAATTCAGGGAAATAGTCGAGGAGCAGCTGCAGCTTATCGGTGACCTTGAAAGAATAATAGCTAAGGTTGCCGCAGGCAGAGTGTCGCCCCGTGAAATTGTGCAGCTGAAGCTTGCCCTGCAGGCGGTGGAGCCTATAAAAACAGCTTGTGAAAGTTCATCGAACCAGGTGCTTAAGCAGATAGGAGCGCAGCTCGACTGCTGTGCCGAGATACGTGACCGCATAGCAAGAGAGATTGTCCCTGAGCCGCCGTTGATGCTGAACAAGGGCGGTGTAGTGGCCGAGGGAGTAGATGAGCGCCTCGACGAGCTTCGTGAAATATCGTACAACGGCAAGGACTATCTGATGCAGTTGCAGCAGAGGGAGAGCGAACGTACAGGCATTCCGAGCCTTAAGATTTCGTTCAATAACGTGTTTGGATATTACATCGAGGTACGCAATACGTATAAGGACAATGTTCCGCAGGAGTGGATACGCAAACAGACGCTTGTAAATGCCGAAAGATACATAACTCAGGAACTAAAGGAATACGAGGAGAAGATTCTCGGGGCCGAAGAGAAAATTCTATCTCTCGAGTCGCAGATATTCAACAATCTCGTTGCCGACATCGCATCGTACATACCGTCGATACAGCTCGATGCCACCCATCTTGCAAGGCTCGATGTGCTGTTGTCGTTCGCAAATGTGTCAAGAGCGTACAAATACATACGTCCCGTTATCGATGAAAGCGATATTCTCGATATAAAGCAGGGCCGTCATCCCGTCATAGAGCGTCAAATGGCCGCAGGCGAGAATTATATTCCTAACGACCTCTATCTTGACGGCGAAAAGCAACAGATAATAATTGTAACGGGCCCTAACATGGCCGGTAAGTCGGCGTTGCTGCGTCAGACAGCCTTGATAACCCTGCTTGCGCAGATAGGCTGTTTCGTGCCTGCCGAAAGTGCAAGGATAGGCCTTGTCGATAAGATATTCACACGTGTGGGAGCGAGCGACAATATCTCGGCCGGCGAGTCTACGTTCATGGTAGAGATGACCGAAGCGGCAAATATACTCAACAACATTTCTCCCAACAGCCTCGTGCTGTTCGACGAGCTCGGACGAGGAACATCGACATACGACGGCATGTCAATAGCATGGGCTATCGTAGAGTATATCCATGAATATGCGAAGGGCAGGGCACGCACTCTCTTTGCGACTCATTATCACGAACTCAACGAAATGGAGAAGAGTTTCTCGCGCATCAAGAACTACAATGTGTCGGTGCGTGAAATCGACGGCAAGGTGATATTCCTTCGCAAGCTTATGCCCGGAGGCAGCGAGCACTCGTTCGGTATTCATGTAGCCAAGCTTGCCGGTATGCCTAAAAGCATAGTCAAGCGTTCGGAACAGATACTTCAAAAGCTTGAGGCAAGCAACAACAGAGGCGAGCTCAAGGGTGCTCCTACAACAGAGATTGCCGAAAGCAGGGAAGGCATGCAGCTTAACTTCTTCCAGCTCGACGACCCCGTGCTTTCTCAGGTGCGTGACGAAATTCTCGGTATCGACGTGAATAACCTTACGCCTCTCGAAGCGTTGAACAAGCTCAATGACATAAAGAGAATTGTAAAGGGCAAATAAGAAGCTGTTTAAATTTATGTCCTTGAAATTTTTATAGCTTCTAAGCTGCCGAACAAATATTCGATAGAGGGTGTTTTGATTAAGTATTAAAATCAAGACACCTTTTTTATGAAAAAGAAATTCCTTACCAATGAGGTCGGCGCTCCTGTTGCCGACAATACCAACTCATTGACAGCGGGCAAGCGAGGCCCTGTACTCGTCGAAGACAATTGGCTGCTCGAAAAGTTAGCGCACTTTGACCGTGAAGTTATTCCTGAACGCCGAATGCATGCAAAAGGCAGCGGCGCTTTCGGCACTTTTACCGTTACGCACGACGTAACGCAGTACACGTCGGCATCGCTCTTCTCTTCTATAAGCAAAAAGACCGACGTCTTCGTCCGTTTCTCAACAGTGGCGGGCGAGCGTGGAGCCGCCGATGCCGAGCGTGATATACGCGGCTTCGCTGTCAAGTTCTATACCGAAGAGGGCAACTGGGACCTTGTAGGCAACAACACTCCTGTATTTTTCCTGCGTGACCCGTTGCAGTTTCCCGACCTCAACCATGCGATAAAGCGTGACCCGCAGACCAACCTCAGGTCGCCGCAGAGCAATTGGGATTTCTGGACAATGCTTCCCGAGGCCCTTCATCAAGTGACCATTGTTATGTCCGACCGAGGCATACCGGCGTCTTACCGTCACATGCACGGTTTCGGCTCGCATACCTACAGCCTTGTCAATTCCACAGGAGTACGCACATGGGTGAAATTCCATTTCCGTACGGAACAGGGTATCAAGAACCTTTCCAACGCTATGGCTGCCGATATTATAGCGAAAGACCGTGAGAGTCACGGGCGTGACCTGTTCGAAGCGATAGAACGTGGCGATTTTCCTCGATGGAAACTCTATTTTCAGTTGATGACCGAGAAGCAGGCGCTCTCGTATCGTGAGAATCCTTTCGATGTAACGAAAGTGTGGAGCCACAAGGATTTTCCGCTTCTGGAGGTGGGTGTCCTTGAACTTAACCGTAACCCTGAGAACTATTTTGCCGAAGTGGAGCAAGCGGCCTTCAACCCTGCTCACATTGTTCCCGGCATAGGGCTTTCGCCCGACAAGCTTCTGCAAGGAAGGCTCTTCTCTTACGGCGACGCCCAGCGTTACCGCTTAGGTGTCAATCATGACCAGATACCTGTAAATAAGGCCCGCTGCCCCGTACACTCTTTTCATCGTGACGGCCTGATGCGTGTCGATGGCAACAACGGTGCGACGAAAGGATACTCTCCTAACAGCATAGGCGAGTGGGTTACATCGGCTTCCGATTATCTTCACTCGCCGTCAGAAGCCCCCTCTATGCGTCATAGCCCCTACGAGGACCGTGACGACGACTGTTTCTACCAGCCGGGAAACCTATACAGGCTTATGACAAAAGAGAAACGTGACCTTTTGATTGAGAATACGGCTTGTGACATGATGCCCGTTACCAAGAATATAAAATACAGGCATGCGGCGCACTGCTATCTTGCCGACGCCGATTACGGCAGCCGCCTTGCCGATGCGATGAAGCTCGATATCGAAAAGGTGAAGCATCTGGCCGCAATGAGCGAAAGCGAACGTCTTGAAGCTACGGCAACAATCAGGAGAGGGTGACCCAAAAGTCACCCCCTGTTTCTTATGCCTTTAATCATGTAGTATAGTCCGATGATGATGAAAGGAAGGCTCAACCATTGTCCCATGATAAGCGTCATGCCCTCTTCAAAAGCCACCTGCTCCTCTTTTATGAACTCGACGAAGAAGCGGAATGTGAATATAGTGAACAGGCAGTATCCCAGGAACAGTCCTTTGCCCATGCGGTCGTTGTACTTGCGGTAGAGCCAAAGCCCTGCAAGGAATATGACGAGGTACGCTATTGCCTCGTACAGCTGTGCGGGGTGGCGCGGCAGCGTCTCTCCTGCCTGAACGAATATTATTCCCCACGGAGCATCGGTGACATTGCCTATAATCTCGCTGTTCATGAAGTTTCCTATGCGTATCATCGCTCCGAACAGAGGCGCTGCTACGGCAATGTGGTCGAGTGTCCACACCATCGTTAGCTTTGTCTTTCTTGAGTACAGTATGAGCGCTATTATAACGCCGATGGTTCCGCCGTGGCTTGCAAGCCCCTCGTAGCCTCGGAACACCCAGCCGTCGGGAGTGTTCCTTATGGGCAGCAACATCTCTATGGGGTTCGCAAGATAGTATTCAGGCTCGTAGAAGAGACAGTGTCCTAATCTTGCTCCAATAAGTATTCCAAAGAAGCAGTACATGAACAGCGGCTCGAACTTCTCTTCGCCCACGCCGCTCTTCTTGTATGTCCATTGCACGATGTAGTATGCCGAAAGCAATGCGATGACCCAGCAGAGCGAATAGTATCTCACCTCAAACCCAAAAATGGAGAAAGGGCTGATAGAAGGGTCCCACACAATGGCGCAATTGATAAGGCTCATACTTTTATACGTTAAAGCGGAAGTGCATTATATCACCGTCCTGAACAACATATTCCTTGCCTTCCACACCCATTTTTCCGGCCTCTTTCACGGCCGCCTCTGAGCCTAAGGCTATGTAATCGTCATACTTGATTACCTCGGCACGGATAAATCCTTTCTCAAAATCGGTATGTATCACGCCTGCGCACTGAGGAGCCTTCCACCCCTTGCGGAATGTCCAAGCCTTGACCTCCATTTCGCCGGCTGTGATGAATGTCTGCAGGTTAAGCAGGCTGTAGATAGCCTTGATGAGCCTGTCGCATCCCGACTCCGTGAGTCCCATATCCTCGAGGAACATCTGCTTCTCCTCATAGCTCTCGAGCTCTGCGATGTCGGCTTCTGTCTGTGCCGAAATGATAAGCAGCTCGGCGTTCTCGTCCTTGATAGCCTCTCTTACGGCCTCTACATACTTGTTGCCGTTAGCTGCCGAAGTATCATCGACGTTGCATACGTACAGCACTGGCTTTGATGTGAGAAGGAAAAGATTCTTTGCCGCCTGCTGTTCGTCCTCCGTCTCAAAAACGACGGTGCGTGCCGACTTTCCGCTCTCAAGAGCCTCCTTGAACCTTACAAGCACGTCATACTCAAGCTTAGCCTGCTTGTCGCCGCCTACACGGGCCTGTTTCTCGACACGCTTTATGCGGTTCTCGACAGTATCGAGGTCTTTCAATTGCAGTTCAATGTCTATAATCTCCTTGTCACGTACAGGGTTTACCGAGCCGTCCACGTGAACGATATTGTCATTGTCGAAGCAGCGAAGGACATGTATTATGGCGTCGGTCTCTCTTATGTTGCCGAGAAACTGATTGCCGAGGCCTTCGCCTTTGCTCGCGCCCTTTACAAGGCCGGCGATGTCCACGATGTCGCATGTGGCGGGGACAATTCTTCCGGGGTGAACAAGTTCGGCGAGCTTGTTAAGCCTTTCGTCGGGCACAGTTATCTGTCCCAGTTGTGCGTCAATAGTACAGAACGGGAAGTTGGCGGCTTGCGCCTTAGCGCTCGACAGACAATTGAAAAGAGTTGATTTTCCTACGTTGGGCAATCCAACGATACCAGCTTTAAGAGCCATATGAATTATGTATTGTTTATTGTTCGTAATTAGCAGAGCACATAGTGCTTGCCTGTGTAAAATCGTTGCAAAGTTAGCATTTTATTGAGACATTATAAACATTTGAACGGCACGATGTTCAATCGCTGCCGCATATTTGTTCAAAAGCGGCGGCCGTTCGCACCTCATTTGAAGAACTTGCCTATAACAGGCATGCTCTTTAGCGGCAGGTCCTTTTTGATGAAATAGGCAACGTATATTATCAGCAACAAGGTGTTTATAGCCATTTTCAGCAGGCTGTTCTCTACCGGCATGAATTCTGAAATAGCGTATATAATGCCGAACAGCGCCACATATTTGAGAATTGCCTTCATGTCATATGCGATGGCGTTGCGTCGTTGTCCTATGATATAAGATAGCGTCATCGCTGCGAAATACCCTGTGAACGACGCCCATGCGCATGCCATGTAGCCATATTTCGGAACAAAGACTATGTTTATCGCAAACAGCAATGCGCAGCCTATGAACGAGAAAATGGCGCCCCAGTATGTCTCGTCGTTGAGCTTGTACCAGAACGAGAGGTTGAAATATATTCCCATGAATATCTCGGCTGCCATAATAAGAGGCACTACTCTCAATCCCTCCCAATAGCTTGCCGGTATGATGTAGCGTATGATATCCATGTAGAACACCACGACGAGGAATGCCAGCAGGGCAATGACAATAAAGTATTTCATTGCGTCCGCATAAAGAGCCTTGCTCTCTTTTTTAGTGCTGTTGCCGAACACGAAAGGCTCGTAGGCGTACCTGAACGCCTGCATCAGCATTGCCATAATGGCCGCAATCTTTGCCGACGCTCCGTATATGCTCAGCTCCCTTATTCCCTCTTGTCCGGGAACCAAGTAAGGGTATAGTATCTTGTCGGCGTGGAGGTTGAGTATGCCGGCGATGCCCAATAGCAGCAAGGGCCATGAGTAGCCGAGCATGCTCTTCAGCAGCTTGCCGTCAAAGGTGAAGCGGAACAGCCTGAGTTCCGGTATAAAGAATATTGTAATGAACGACGTGCATACAAGGTTTATGAAGAATACATAGAATGCCTTGTTGTCGGGTATGTATATCTTCTCCGCAAATTCCGGCCATTTTGCGCACATCGACGGCAAAAGCAGGAATACGAAAAGGTTGAGCGCAATGTTCGTGAAAATGTATGTGAGCTTCAGCGAAGCGAACTTCAAGGCTCTGTTCTGCAGCCTCAGCAAGCCGAACGGAATGGACTGCAGGGCGTCGAGTGCCACCACTACGGCCATCATTGTCACGAACTCAGGGTTTGCCGCATATCCGAGCTTGCCGGCAATCTGCGGCAGGAACGTGAACACTGATAGCAGGAATACCGTGCATAGGAAGCCAATCACTTGCATTGACATCGAGAAGACTTTCGCTTTGTCGGCCTTCTCCTTGCTTGCGAAGCGGAAGAATGTAGTCTCAAAGCCGAATGTCAGCAGAACGAGCAGCACGGCTGTCCAAGCATACACGTTCGTGACAACGCCGTAGTTGCCCGACTCGACGCTCATCTTCGCCGTGTATAACGGCACGAGAAGATAGTTGAGAAAGCGTCCGACAATACTGCTAAGGCCATATATTGCCGTATCTTTTGCAAGCGATTGTAATTTTCCCATTATCTGTTCCTAAAATAGTGTGCCCTGCTCGCCGTTGTTGAAGCGGCTGCGTCCGAGGTGCTTGTATGCAAGCTCTGTGACCTCACGGCCTCTCGGGGTGCGTTTGATAAAGCCCTCTTTTATAAGATACGGCTCATAGACCTCCTCTATCGTGCCTGCGTCTTCACTGAGCGCCGTAGCGATTGTGCCGATGCCCACCGGGCCGCCTTTGAACTTGTCGATAATGGTACACAGTATCTTGTTGTCAATCTCGTCAAGGCCATAGCGGTCGATGTTCAGCGCCTCGAGGGCCATTTTGGCGATAGGGTTTGTTATGTGTCCGTCGCCCATCACCTGGGCAAAGTCCCTTACACGCCTCAAAAGAGCGTTGGCGATACGTGGCGTGCCTCGGCTGCGTCGTGCAATCTCGTATGTAGCCTCTTCGTCGTACGACACTCCGAGAATCTCTGCCGAGCGGCTTATAATGCCGGCAAGGGTCTTGCTGTCGTAGTATTCGAGGTGCATGTTTATGCCGAAACGGGCTCTCAGCGGCGCTGTGAGCAGGCCGCTTCGTGTAGTAGCTCCGATAAGCGTGAACGGGCTCAAGTCTATCTGTATCGAGCGTGCCGACGGTCCTTTGTCAATGAGAATGTCAATGCGGTAGTCCTCCATCGCCGAATAGAGGTACTCCTCGACAATGGGCGAGAGGCGGTGTATCTCATCGATGAAGAGGACATCGTTCGGCTCAAGCGACGTGAGTATTCCGGCAAGGTCGCCGGGCTTGTCGAGTACGGGGCCCGATGTTACCTTGAAGCCTACTCCAAGCTCGTTGGCAATGATGTTGCTGAGCGTTGTCTTTCCGAGTCCCGGGGGGCCGTGAAGCAGCACGTGGTCGAGCGACTCGCCGCGCATTCTTGCGGCCTGGACAAAAATCTTGAGGTTGCTCACAATCTTCTCCTGTCCGTTGAAGTCGGAAAAGGAGAGGGGTCGCAGAGCGTTCTCGAACTCCTTGTCGCTGTTCTTGCCTCTGATATTAAAATCTCCGTTCATATATATGTTCCTGATTTTGTCTGTTTTTATGCCTTGCCTCTATTAAAGCACCCATCTCAGCACTATAACAACGAGTACAAGCAGTATGAACAGCAACGCTCCTCGTCTTTGCCCCTTGTTAAAATAGAAATAGTCGCTCATTGATATATGCTGCATTTTCCTCTTGCAAATTTAGAAAAATACGCTTCACTCTCACTCTATTTTCGCAACTTTATTGCATTTGGGCCTCAAATATCGCCTTGCATGCCAATAAAAAGCCTTTCTATTGGCAAAATATCACATTATCATGGCCCGGTTTGAGAATAAAAATGTATCTTTGGCTCTTAAGAGGCATATTCCCGGAATGGCAAAGTTTTCGACACGTTTTAAAGTTACTGCAGGCTATGTACTGCTGACCCTGTTGCTCGTAGCGACAATGGGTTACATCTACTATAGCATAAGGCAGATGACCGACAGCGGAGACTTTGACAGGCAGCTCAGCGCTCGCCGCAGCATGGCCAACGAGGTGATGAACGAACTTAACAAAGCCGAAATAATCGTTCAGACCATTGCGATAGGAAAGACCGGCGAATACTCCAATTACAAAAAGGTGATGTCGCGTGTGGGCAAGGCTGTCGATTCGCTCAAATGCATGACAGTCGATTCGCTTAACTCGGCGCGCCTCGACACGGTGTCGATACTGCTCTTGCGAAAGGAGAGCAACATGAAAAAGCTGATGAAGGTGATAAGCAGCAACGATATTGAAAAAATCTACCGCAAGGAGATTGAAGAGATGATATCTCTGCAGGACTCGTTGCTCGCTCTCAATCACAAGAGCCAAAAGGTGGTGATGCACACCCGTTCACAGGTGATGCCAAGCAAGAAAAAGGGCTTTTTCAAGAGATTCGGCGAGGTGTTCGCTCCCCCAAAGGATTCCGTTGTCGTCAGCGACACCATTTACGAGGTATATACCGACTCTCTTAGCGATGCGGCGGCTATCTCCGACACCATAACAAGTTATTTGAAGAGCGTTCAGCTGCGTATGTCCGACAACCGCCGCCAGCAGGTCAAGGAACTCGATGCGCTTATGCAGCGTCTTCGTCTGAGCAGCCTTATGCTGAACGAGAGCGTGCGTCAGCTCCTGACCACCATTGAGGACGAGGACAGGGCATGGGCTCAGGCGCAGAGGGACGAAAGCGAGAAGATGCGTCATGCGGCAACGTGGACAATCTCCGCCATTGCCCTTGCGGCGGTTCTCCTTGCGGGCGTCTTCCTATTCTTTATATGGCGTGACATAGCACGCAGCAACCACTACCGCAGGGAGCTTGAAAAAGCCAAGCAACACGCCGAGGAGCTGCTCGACGCCAAAGAGAAGCTCATGCTGACAATAACGCACGACATAAAAGCGCCCGTCGGCTCAATATTGGGATATACCGAACTGCTCGACAATATCACGACAGGCGAACGCCAGCAGTTCTATCTTCAGAATCTGCACGGGTCGGCGAGCCACCTGCTGCAGCTCGTGAACTCCTTGCTCGACTTTCACCGTCTCGACGCCGACAAAATGGAGTGCCAGCATGTGGCGTTCAATGCCAAAGAACTCTTCGACGGCATAGTAGAGAGCTACCGTCCTTTGGCAAGCGGCAGAAATCTTGAGCTTGCGGGCAATTGCGACGACGGTCTCGACGATATTTTCATGGGCGACCCGCTACGCATAAGGCAGATAACGGAAAACCTTATGGGCAATGCCCTTAAGTTCACGTCGGAAGGCTCCGTCACTCTTAATGTCAATATAGTTGATGACATCTTGCATATAAGTGTCAGCGACACCGGCTGCGGAATTTCTCCGAGCGACATGGAGAATCTTTTCAAGGAGTTCACAAGGCTCGACAATGCGCAAGGCAAGGAGGGGTTCGGCTTGGGGCTTGCGATAACAAACAAGCTGGCGCGTCTGCTCGGCGGTAAGATTGACGTGAGGAGCAGCGTGGGCGAGGGAACTACCTTTGAGGTGTCGTTGCCTTTGGAACGCTCTACGTCACAGCCCGTTGCCGACACCGTCAGCGACGAGGCTCCTGAAATCCCCGAAATTCGAGTGCTTATAATTGACGACGACCCGTTGCAGACAAGCATGATGGCGGCAATGCTGGGCAACCATGCGATAACGGCGGTATCGTGCAACCACCCCGACGAGCTTTTCATACATCTTCAGCAGCAGCCGTTCGACATTATAATAACCGACATACAGATGCCGGCTATGGACGGCATAGAGCTTATCGGCAGGATAAGGGATATTCAGGCCGCTGCGGATATTCCTGTCGTGGCTATAACGGCACGCAGCGACATGAACACCGAAAAGCTGTCGGCTCATGGCTTCGCTCTCTGCATTCACAAGCCGTTCACGGGCAAGGAACTGCTTGCGGGCATCGCGGGAGTGCTGAAAGATGTCGCTATATGTTCCGAAAGCGACACAGCATGCGAGGACGGGGCGGCCGAGCATGAATTGCCGGCAGGCGACGGCAAGCCCGACTTCTCGCAGCTCATAGCCTTCTCTATGGGCGACGATGATGCAGTGGCGGAGATAATGAATACCTTTATCGACGAGACCAAGAAAAAGCGTGACAGGCTTGCGGCAGGCAAGGAAGAACGCAACATGCAGGCGGTTACGGCAGTAGCCCACCAGCTGCTTCCAGTTTTTGTCATGGTTGGGGTGAACTGTGGCAAAGAGGAACTTGAGTGGTTCGAGGCGCGCCGCAACGAAACGCTCTACACGGGCGACTGTGACGCAAGGCTCGAAACGGTGCTTGCCTCGTTGGACAATATTATAAGCGAGGCTGAAAACGAATTCATACTGAAAAATAATATATAATGGCACACACCATATTAATACTTGAGGACGACTTGACCTTTTCCACAATGCTGAAGACATGGCTCGGGAGAAAGGGGTTTGAGGTGCATACGGCAAGCACTGTACGCAACGCCTGCGCCGAGCTTGAGAAGAGTGACATTGACCTTGTCCTCTCCGACCTTCGCCTGCCCGACGGTGACGGAACGATGCTGCTCGACTGGAAACGTGAGCACGAAAAGGAGATTCCTGTTATAATAATGACAAGCTATGCCGACATCCAGAGCGCCGTAGCCGCCATGAAGAACGGAGCGAGCGACTATGTCTCAAAGCCTGTCCGCCCCGACGAGCTGCTGAAGAAAATAGAGGAGGCGATAAAGAACAGCGGTGCAGGGAAGCCGGTTGCGGGCAAGCCGGCAAAGGCTCCTGCCGACGAATATATGGAGGGAAAGAGCGAGCAGGCGCGTCAGCTATATAATTATGTGGCTCTTGTCGCTCCCACTCCGATGTCGGTGCTTATAAGCGGGGCGAGCGGCACAGGCAAGGAACATATAGCCAAGCGTATTCACATGCAGAGCAAGCGCAGCGACAAGCCTTTCGTGGCCATTGACTGCGGCTCGATACCCAAAGAACTGGCGGCGTCGGAGTTCTTCGGGCACGTCAAGGGCTCGTTCACGGGCGCGGTGAACGATAAGGTCGGGGCTTTCGTCGAGGCCAACGGAGGCACGATATTCCTCGACGAGGTGGGCAACCTCGGCTACGACGTACAGGTGCAGCTGTTGAGAGCCTTGCAGGAGAGGCGCGTGCGTCCTGTTGGCGCCACAAAGGAGATTGAGGTCGATGTGCGTGTAGTGTGCGCGACGAACGAGGACCTGCTCGAAGCTATCGAAAAAGGCACATTCCGTGAAGACCTCTACCACAGAATAAACGAATTCACCCTTCGCATGCCGTCGTTGAAGGAGCGTCAGCAGGATATAATGCTGTTCGCCGACTTCTTCCTCGACATCGCCAACCGTGAGCTCGGCAAGGAGCTGGTAGGCTTCGACAGCCGGGCTGCCGCATTGCTGCAGGAATATTCTTGGCCGGGCAATCTGCGTCAGCTCAAGAATGCGGTAAAGCGTGCCACGTTGTTGGCTCAGGGCAAGTTCATCACCCCGGCGGAGCTTGATATACGCATGCCCGGCAATGCCGCCGAGAGTGTGCAAAAGCCGCTTTTTGACAAAGATGACGAAAAACGCCGCATCATGGATGCGTTGAAGCAGGCGGGAAACAACAAGAGCAAGGCTGCCGCAATGCTCGGCATCGACCGCAAGACTATTTACAACAAGCTGAAGCAGTATGGTGTGGAGTGATATTGTGGAATATTTCCACACTTTTTTCACACTTTCCACACTTTTGTAGAAAACGAGGAATTATATGTGAAAATTCTTATATATTGATATACAATAATTTAGATATTACTATTCGGTTTTTGGCATGGAATTTGTACTATAATCGGTGAAGTGCTATGCCATTTCCGGAAAAGAAACAATATTAACTTAAAATTTATACGACTATGAAAAATTTGGTAAAGAACATTCTGATTGTTTGCGGTCTTACACTTATGGTAGCTTGTAGCGGTCCTTCAAAGAAGGAACTTCAGGCAACAGTTGATTCTCTCAACGTTGAGTTGGCTCAGTTGAACACTGAGATGGAAGAGGTTATGGGTATCTTCAACGATATCAACGAGGGCTTCCGTCAGATTAACGAGGCTGAGAACCGTGTTAATGTTCAGAATGCAGAGAACGCTCCTGCGAACGTAAAGGAGCAGGTTAAGTCGGACATGGCATTCATTCAGGCAAAGATGAAGGAGAACCGCGAGCTTATCGCAGAGCTTGAGGCTAAGGTAAGCAAGGGCGACAAGCAGTCGGCTCAGCTCAGAAGAACTATCAAGTCTTTGAAGGCCGACTTGGAGGCTAAGGAGCAGCAGATAGCAGCTCTTCAGGCAGAGCTCGAGGCTAAGAACGCACGCATCGGCGAGTTGGACGCTCAGGTTGCATCGCTCGACGCTCAGAAGAACGACCTTATCGCAAAGAACAACGCTATCAGCGCAACAGCCGCTAACCAGGACAAGGCTCTCAACGCTGCATGGTACATCGTTGATAAGAAAAAGTCACTCAAGGAGCTTAGCGTTCTCACTAAGAGAAACAAGGTAATGAACAACGCCGATGTAAACAAGGAGGGCTTCACAGCTATCGACATCAGAAACGTTGCAGAGATAGCTCTCGGCGCTAAGAAGGCTAAGGTATTGTCTACACACCCCGAAGGCTCATACGAGCTCGTTAAGGGCGAGGACGGCCTGCTCACACTCAACATTGTTGATGCTCAGAAGTTCTGGAGCGTGACAAGATACCTTGTTGTAAGAGTAAAGTAATCGCTGAACGATACTTGATTTAATTAAACATAGAATTCGCCCGACCTTTTCTTGAGGTCGGGCGTTTTATTTGTATTATGAATAAAGTTCTGAGAAAATGCATCGGAATAGTCAGGTCGTTCCCCTTGTCGTTGGCGGCGGTAGCGGCGATATCCTTTGCCACCTTCTTTAACCTTGCAGGCTCGCCCTCTGTCGCAAAGCACGACAAGCTTCTTCACTTTGCGGCCTATGCCGTAATGTGCAGCCTCTTTTGGTACGAATACCATAAGGCCGGATATAAAACAGACAGGCTTTGTACGTTGCTGCTTGGCGTTGCCGTTCCTGTGACGCTCGGCGCTATTCTTGAACTGTTGCAAGGAGTGCTCACCGCACACCGCCAATGCGACATCTTCGACTTCCTTTTCAACACGCTTGGCGTCCTTTTCGCATTTTTCCTTTATAATATAATAAGGAGATAGAGGCTGTTTGCATAAAAGAAAATTGCCCCTTGAAGGGCAACCTAAAGTTGCGTCTCTTTGTAAGAGATGCAAACAAAATCTGTTAAATCGTTACAAAATTAGCGAAAATTCAACATAATCAAATGTTTTATGCCTAAAATTTGCTTAAAACCTTAACCATTAACGCAAAAAACAGGTTTTTATTCGTCGATTTTCTCATAAAAGTTGCGTCTCTTACAAAGAGAAACAAATAGACATTAATTATTTTAAATTTATATTTTATGAGAAAATTTACTTTATTAATCGCATCGTTGTTCATTACAATCGGTGCAATGGCGCAGACCGATTATGACTATGGTTACCTGGAAGGTACGATTTCAGAAACGGGTCATATTGACCACCACCCGTTGTCTGTTAGTATTACCGGTGAGGATGGAAAAGTTCAGAAAGTTGACAATATTTCAACAGGAAAACCGTATCCGTCTTATTTTGACAAGACTGAAAACACGTTGAAGGTTGTTTGCGGTGAAACCGTAAAGCCGGATATTGATATTAACGGTGCATGGATGCATGCTTATGTGTACGTGGATTGGAATAGAGATGATAAATTTACTGTACATCTTACGGGTACAGGACCTTATTCAAGCGGAGATGGTAATGAGTTGGTAGCTTATACATACTATGGTAATGCTGATGGTAATTCTGGCTGGAATACCGCAGGAACGCCTGTCAGTGGTAATCAGGCTGGTGACTTTGCTGAATATTTCGGCTCATTTACTGTTCCCGAAGGTTTGGAAGCGGGTACAAAATTGCGTATGCGCTTTACTGTAATGTGGAACTGTATTGACCCGACAGGTAAGTCGTATGCAGGAGATAAATTTTTAAGCGACGGTGCTTCGATAATAGATGTTACGCTTGAGGTTGTGGAAGAGGCCGCTGATGATGAAAAAGCCGAATTGTTAAAGTATGTTGGCAAGGCGAATAATGTATTGGATAAATTTGGAGTAAAATATAAAGATGAGCAAATCGTTATTGCCAACAAAATCTCTACAAATGCAGGTCAGAACGAAAATAATACCGGTGTTGATGGAGACGGCGATGGTCTTACCGCATTGACGGATAATGATGTAAACACGTATTTTCACTCTCGTTGGGGCGGTACTTATGTAAATGAGGATCACTATCTGCAAATAGATTTGGGTGAAAACTCTACACTGAGTGATTTCTTTTTTGAGTATTCAGTCCGTAAGGGTGAAGCCGATGATCGTACCTCACCGGCTCCAACAAGAATAGAGGTTAGAGTTAGCGAAGATGGTACAGATTTTGGAGATCCTTTAACCGTATTAACTAAAGATGCTGATAATTTGCCTCCATACACGGATCATGGCAACACGCTATGGTGCTCTAATTTAATTGAAGCAAACAAAAATGTTAGATATATCCGTTTTACCGTAACTGATGTAGAAGGTCCCGGTAATATTGCGTGGGACGGTACTAATTCTTATAAAGCAAGTGAAAGGAATGGCCGAGGCCATGTGTTCTTTGCATTGAGTGCCCTTAACCTGTATTCTTCTACAAGGTTGCCCGATCAGATAATTGCGATAAAAGAGGCTCTTGCAGCGGCCGGTTCGGTAAATGAAAACGCACATCTTAAGAAAAATGATGTAAATGCATCAGTTTCAGAAATTATAGAGGTTTTGAAACCATACTACTATGAACTCAATGTTTCTGCAGCAAAGTATGCGACAATGTTCTTGAACTTTGCGACAGCAATACCCGACGTAGTTAAAGCATATGTTGTAAAGAATGAGGGTGTCAAGGATAAATATATTACATTGACAGAGGTTACAGGTGTTATTCCTGCCGAGACTGGTGTTATCATAGAGGCGGAAGAGGGTGAGTACGACTTTATGGCTTCTAATGACGAGGCAACCGATGTTACCGGCAACCTCTTGAAAGGTACGCTCATTGAGAAACAGGTTGATGAAGATGCATATATCCTTGCTATGGTAGGCAACGAAGTTGGACTCTACGTTGCAGCTAAGGACAAGAAAGCAGACGGCACAGCTCCTGCTGAGGGTGAAACAGGCACGCACTTTACTTGCTATGCAAACAAAGCTTACTTGCCTGCAAGCGCTTTGACAGCAGAGCAGCAGAACAGCGTTGGCTTCCGCTTCGACTTTGGCACAACAGCGGTTGAGAAAGTAGAAATGAGAAATGAGAAAGAAGAAATCTACGACCTCCAGGGCCGCAGAATCAACGAGATTACCCAGCCGGGCATTTATGTTGTAAATGGTGTTAAGAGAGTTGTAAAGTGAGAAACGTGTAGGGGCAGACCGGTGTGTCTGCCCACCACAAAGAACCAAAAATAAATTAGGAATAATATGAAAAAGAATTATACAGCGCCTCTTATGACAGAGGTAAACGTAGAGGCTGAGAACATGCTCGCTGCGTCATTGCAGATATATACAGGTGATGATAAAAAAGTAAGCTCAGACCAGATGCTCGACGGCGGCCACAGAGGCGAGTGGGGCAATTTGTGGGGCAAGTAATAGCCCCGCAAATCGACAGTGCCGGCAGCAATAGGTCAAGCGTAGTGCCGCAACGTGGCACCGCTTGGGTTGCGGTAAGACGGCATTGTCAATTTGGAGAAAAAAGAAGCCCCGCAAATCGACAGTGCCGGCAGCAATTGGTCAAGCGTTGCATCGCTGAAAGTGATGCCGCTTGGGTTGCGATAAGACGGCATTGTCAAAGTTGAGAGTTGAGAGTTTAGGGTTTAGAGTTTAGAGTTTAACGATTAAAGCGTTAGCTTTGACTTCGTCGAAATTGCTTCCGCTTTCAGTTCACTGAAGATATTATACAAGCTTAATAGTGAATTTTTTCATTATTAAATTAGGTTTAAAACAATTGGAAAGTACCTGCCTGTGAAGGTCGGTACTTTTTTGTTTATCGTTAAACGCTCCACGTTGATCGCTACCGAGGCTCACCTGCAAAGTTACTTCCCGTTCCAGAACTTGTAGGGGTTGCGTGTGAGGCTTGAATTGTAATATCGCTTGTCTCCTGTGACCTCTTCGCCAAGAAACGGCGGTCTTTCGAACGGCTCGTCGGGGCTGCCGAGCTCCACCTCCGCTACTATAAGCCCTTCGTTGTCGCCGTAGAACTCATCTACCTCGAAGGTGTGCGAGCCGTAATCGACAAGGTAGCGTCTCTTGTCTATTGTGGGGTAGGGCGACAGCTTCACAAGCTCGTTGGCCTCTTCGACGGTAATCTCTTTCTCCCACTCGAAGCGGCTCAGCCCGCCGTCCAACGAGGGGCCTTTGATTGTGAGGTATCCTTTGTCGCCACGCATGCGCACACGGGTGGAATTGCCGCCCTGACGGCATATATAGCCCTGCATGATGCGGTCGCTGCGGCGGGCCATAGCTTTGTAACTGTCGTCGGTTACAAGGAATTTCCTCTCAATCTCAATTCCCATAGGGTTGTCTGTTATTCGCCGCCCTCGGCAAACTCCATAAGGAACGCCTTGACGAAGCCGTCGATCTTGCCGTCCATCACGCCGTTCACGTCCGATGTCTGGTAGTTGGTGCGGTGGTCCTTTACACGGCGGTCGTCGAACACGTAGCTTCTTATCTGTGAGCCCCACTCGATTTTCTTCTTGCCTGCCTCTACCTTTGCCTGCTCCTCCATGCGGTGCTGCATCTCTTTGTTGTAGAGTATTGAACGCAGCTGACGCATTGCGTTCTCCTTGTTCTTGGGCTGGTCACGGGTCTCGGTGTTCTCGATGAGTATCTCCTCTTCGACGCCTGTGTAGGGGTCTTTGTATTGGTAACGCAGACGCACGCCCGACTCAACCTTGTTCACGTTCTGTCCTCCTGCACCGCCGCTTCGGAACGTATCCCATGATATGCGGGCAGGCTCAATGACTACTTCGATGCTGTCATCGACGAGCGGCGTCACGAATACCGACGTGAACGATGTCATACGCTTGCCCTGAGCGTTGTAGGGGCTTACACGTACAAGGCGATGCACGCCGTTCTCGCCTTTGAGGTAGCCATAGGCGTAGGGGCCGTGTATCTCGAGCGTAACGGTCTTTATGCCGGCGTCCTCGGCCTCCTGCAGGTTGGCTACGGACACCTTGTAGCCGTTGGCCTCGGCCCAACGCATATACATGCGCATGAGCATGCTTGCCCAGTCCTGTGCCTCGGTGCCGCCCGCGCCTGAGTTTATCTTCAGCACGCAGTCCATCTCGTCGGCCTCGCCGCGAAGCATGTTCTTCAGCTCAAGCTCCTCTATGGCTGTCAATGCACGGGCATAGGCGTCGTCCACCTCATGCTCCTCTACCATCTCCTCACGGAATAGCTCCATTGCCATTTCGGTCTCCTCGGTACGGTTGTTCACCTCCTTGTAGCCGTCAATCCACGCCTGGAGCGCTTTTACCTTTTTCATCTGCGCCTCGGCCTCTTTGGCGTTGTCCCAAAAGCCGGGGGCCTGCGTGCGGAGCTGCTCCTCCTCGACCTGAATTATCTTCTCGTCTATTGACAGGTACTGTTTAAGGGCGGCTGTACGCTCCTTGATATCTTTTAGTTGGTCGGCTGTTATCATCTGTTTTGTCTTGTTCTGAAATTTTTTGCGAAGATACAACGATATTCAAAAATAAGCAAGCAACACCAATGCGTTAAGTCTGCTTAAGCGTCAAAAAGCCGTTATCGGCCTCTCATTGCGAGCGCTTTGTTCTCGCAGGCTTCCATTATCTCACGTTCGCCCTCGCCCTTGTCGTTTATTCCGCAAAGGTGCAGTATGCCGTGAATGATTACTCTGTGCAGCTCCTGCTCGTATGTCGCTCCCACCATCTCGCTGTTGCTGCGAACGGTGTCGAGCGAGATGAAGAGGTCGCCGCTGATGGTGTCGCCCTCGCAGTAGTCGAACGTGATGATGTCGGTGTAATAGTCGTGCTGCAGGTACTCGCGGTTCACCTCGATAATCTTGTCGTCGTCGCAGAAGATGTATGCGATGTCGCCTGCTTTTTTTCCGTACTCGGCCGCTACGGCCTTTATCCATGCGGTTGTCTCGCGTCTTTTTATTGCGGGCATCCTTACGCCCTCGGTCTGGTATGTTATCATAGCTTACTGTTTTATCCAAAGAAAATATATCCTACCGCTATCGCTGCCAATATTCCCGCAAGGTCGGCGAGCAGTCCGCATCCCACGGCATGACGTGTCTTGCGTATTCCTACGCTGCCAAAATAGACGGCTATTATGTAGAACGTGGTGTCTGTGGCTCCCTGGAACAGGCATGCCATGCGTCCGGCGAAGGAGTCGGCGCCGTATGTGCTCATGGCGTCAATCATCATGCCTCGCGCTCCGCTGCCGCTCAACGGCTTCATCAGTGCGGTAGGCAGGGCCCCAACAAAGTCGTCGCCGATGCCGCAGGCGTTGGCGCACCACGCAATGCCGTCCATTATGACATCCATGCCGCCCGACGCACGGAACACCCCTATGCCTACAAGTATTGCGACAAGGTATGGTATGATGCGTACGGCGGTGCCGAAGCCCTCCTTCGCCCCCTCGACAAAGGCCTCGTATACGTTTATCCTCGCCCTCATGCCGGCAACGATGAAGAGTATTATTACCGAGAAGAGTATGATGTTGGCGAGCGACGTGGACAACGCCTCAATCCTGACCTGGGAGAGCTGCGTCATGCCCCATGTGCCGCCCGCTACAAGGAGGCATATCGACAGCAGGAACAGAATCATTGTCCTGTTGAAGAGGTTTATGCGTTGGTATATGCTTGTCGCAAGCAGGCCTGCAAGCGTGGAGACTGTCGTGGCAATCAGTATCGGAATGAAAACGTCGGTAGGGTTCGCCGCTCCCATCTCGGCACGGTAGAGGAGCACTGACACGGGAATTAGCGTAAGCCCCGACGTGTTCAGCACAAGGAACATTA
The DNA here is from genome assembly GCA_017462065.1 of Bacteroidaceae bacterium. Taxonomy (GTDB): domain Bacteria; phylum Bacteroidota; class Bacteroidia; order Bacteroidales; family Bacteroidaceae; genus HGM04593. The sequence continues at coordinate 18,801 of JAFTRV010000082.1, read as the reverse complement.
TCATAGGGTTGCTTGCGGTGTCCTTCTTAGGGTTAAGCTCCTGCAGCTCCTGCATGGCCTTGAGCCCCATTGGGGTGGCGGCGTTGTCGAGCCCGAGCATGTTCGCCGAGAAGTTCATGAACATTGTGCCCATTACCGGGTGGCCTTTCGGTATATCGGGGAATATGCGGCACAGTACGGGGCTGAGCAGCTTTGCGAGAGCCGACACAAGCCCGCCCTTTTCTCCTATCTTCATTATACCGAGCCACAGCGAAAGCACTCCTGTGAGCCCCAATGATATCTCAAAGGCGGTCTTCGCCTGAGCGAAGGTCGAACTCATTATCGCAGGGAACACGGCGGTGTCGCCCATGAGAATGAGCTTGCCCAACGCAATTACGAAAGCCGAAAGGAAGAATGCTATCCAAATATAGTTCAGTACCACAGGAGTCTCTTTTTATATTGTTTTTGCGAAGATAGTAAAAAATATGCAAGTTAATGTACAGGCGGCCCAAAAGTAAAAATGAGCCGCCTGTATTTATGTAGGTAAAATCCCGTGCCTGCTATTTATTCTTGCGATAGAGCGTCCTTACCATTTCACGGTACTTGCTCATGCTCGGCATGCTTCTCAGGTGAGGCCTTATGTAGGGCATCGTTATTATGAGAAGCAGAACGGCGATGCCGCCTATGGTGAACGCTCCGAGAATCTGCTTCATGCTTACAAGTGTCGCTTGCTGCATTGCAATGCCGTACAACGCCCCCGGCTTCATGTGTGCCGCAATGGTGTTCAGGGCGTCGAGCTCCATGCTCAGCTTCATTCCGTTGCCTGTTATCAGGCGTGTCATGAGGTTGCTGACAAGCGCCGACGCAGCCGCCGTACCGATGCCTGTACGCACAAAGCCAAGAACGCCCACGGGCTGCAGGAAGTAGGTGAACGGAATGCCTCTTATCGAATAGAGCGTCAGTACCACGTATAGCGTGGTATAACCAAAGCCATGCAGGAACGACGGCAGGTAGAACATCTCAAGGCTCATCCTCGGGTCAATGGTGAAGTACATTATGGCCTGGTAGCCTGTCAGTGCCGCAAAGCCTGTGAAAATTATCCATTTGTAGCGGAAGCGACGCAGGGCAAGAGTGTAGTACGAGAAGAGCGAGCCTGCCGCGCCGCCCAGCACCACCAACCAGTTCACCGTCATGGTCGCTGAATTCTCGTATCTCAGTATAGAGCCGAACATGGTGCCTTCTATCGCCTTAGGCGTGGCGAGCAGCAGCACCATGAGCATTATCATGCCTGTTCCGGTCCATAGGTTCCTGTACTTGAGCAATGCCGGGTTGAAGTAGGGCTGTTCGCAGCCGAACATTCTTTTTACGGCAATGAGGAACGAAACAACGCACACGGTCGTTCCTGTCCTTATCTCAACGGCGTCGAACCAGTCGAAATACTTGCCGTACAACGCAACGAACGTCCCCGACAGCAGAAAGACGCTCCAATAGGCCATGCCTCGCCAGTCGATTCCCTTGAACGGCATTATATCGACAAGCCTTACCCCTCTCATGAGTGTTGCCGCAAGCAGGGCCACGGTGAGCATCAGCCCCGCGGCGAACAGGTGCATATACTCCCAGTTGTAGAATATGTCCATGTAAACCGTCGTGAGCCCCGACAGCTGTATTGCGCTCAGAATTATGCAGAACAGAATACAGAAGAATATTGTCTGGTCGTGGTTCGGGGCGAGCTTTCCCTGCAGCGTGGACATGCACTCGAACGTGCCGATAAGCCTGCACATGCCTGTGACAAACCCTGCTATGCACAGAACGAGAGTGTTGCCGCTCTGCATGGTGATGAAGTTGCATAATGCGACAATCAACGCAACGCACATTATGATGTTGCGTGACTTGAAGCGGAACTTCACTCTGAACAGCAAGGGGAACGTCATCGTGAGTCCGATGAACGACGAGTACGCCGCCATCATCACATCTTCGTTCATGAGCGAGCGGCCGCCCATCATCTGACTTATGCCGCCAAGATACACGCCTCCTGCGAACTGAAAGCAGAAAGCGAACGCTATGAGCATGCCGAAGCGGACGCCGTGCGGCACGAAATCCTTGAAAGTGGGTATCCTGAACGGACCCTGTTGCCAATCGCCTGCCATCAGAATATGATTTTACATTCTGCGTTCATGCCGCTGCGCAAGCGCGCGACATCCTCTGCGCTGTTCGCGTCCGTGAAATCAATACGTACGGGAATACGCTGTTCCACCTTTACGAAGTTGCCTGCCGAATTGTCTGTCGGCACGAGCGAGAACGATGCGCCTGTAGCGTCGGAAATGGCACGTACGACACCTTTGAACTTGACGTCGCTCACGGCGTCCACCTCAATCTCCACCTCGCAGCCTGGCTTTATGTTTGCGGTCTGCGTCTCTTTGTAGTTGGCTATTATCCATTTCTCGCCGCTCTCTACAATGTTAGCCACCGTCTGGCCGGGCTGTATGAGCTGTCCGTTCTGTATATTCTTGCGTCCCATGACACCGTCGGCGGGAGCAGTTATCACTGTGTACGAGAGGTTGAGCCTTGCAAGCTCAAGGGCTGTCTCCGCAATCTCCACGAGGGTGTTCTGCTGCTCAAGGCGGAGCGCTACCTCATCGCTTATGAGCGACGTGCTTTTGCGTTGCTGCATCATTGTGTTGTACTTGGCAAGCACTGCGTCGTAGCGTGTCTTCACCCCTTCGTACTGCTGCAGGGTGACGGCATTCTTGTCAAGCAGTCTCTTGTAACGCTCATAGTCGGTCTTTGCGTTCTCCATGACAACCTTTACCTCCTCTATTGAGGCATCGCTCACGCCAATGTTGTTGCGTGCCGCGCTTGCCGATGTCTCGGTGGCGATACGGTTCTGCCGTGCGTTCTGCAATGAGGCCTCGGCCTGCAACGCACGCAGGCGGTACTCGGTATCCTCTATTATTACAAGCGTGTCGCCTCTCTTTACCGGCTGGAACTCCTCAAAGCGTATCTCTTTTACAAAGCCCTGTATCCTTGCATTGAGCGGAGTGATGTTCTGACGTACCTGGGCGTTGTCGGTGTACTCCACGCCAATGTGAATGAATCTTGCGCCTATCCATGCAAGGCCCGATATTACCGTTACGAATACCAAAGTGTTGATGATTATGTTTCTTGCCTTGCCGTTATGTCTGTTGATGTTTTCCATTGTTGCTGAGTTTATTTGTTACGGGTATCTAATGTTCCTGATATATATTGAAGGTTGTATCTGTTGTAAACTACGTCTATGCGTGAGTTCACGAGCTGTACCTCTGCGTCCAAGACCTCGTCGCTCGCATCGACCATCTCCGTTATCAGTGCAAGGCCGTCGTTGTAGCGGCTGTTGATAATCTCGTAGTTCTCTTTTGCAAGCTCCAGGCTCTTTTCGTTTGTCAAGACCTTCTCCGCCGAGTTCTGCAGGGCGATGAATGCCGAATTTATGGCAATGTCGGTCTCCTCGCGCGCAAGTTCCGCCTTGTGCTGAGCCTGTATCGTTCCCGCTCTCTCGGCACGTATCTTGCGGTTGGCTTTCCACAGCGACGAGAAATTGTAGCTCACGCCGACGCCTACATACCAATAATTGAAATTCTTGTTTATGGCGGGAATCTCTATTGTTATCGGGCCATTGAAACTGTTCTCGGCGACAAGGGCTATCTGAGGCAGGCGCTCGGCCTTTGCGGCACGTTCACGCTCTTTCTGCATCCTAAGGTCCAGGTCGGCCATTTGAATGCCCAAGCTGTTCTCGCCAATTGCGTGCCAGTCGCTCTTTCCCATCTCTCTGAACGGTTCTTCTGTTATGCTCTTGTCGGGTACGATTATTGTCGAAGAGGGCATGCCGAGAGTGGTTGTCATGCGATAGTTTATCGTGGCTAACGCATTGTTAATCTCGCTTACGGCAAGCCCGAGGCGCTGCAGCTGCAGCTCGTAGCGAGTGACGTCGCTGGCAAGGGCGACACCCTCGGCGTGCCTTGCCCTTATCTGCTCCAGCAACAGCCTGCTCTTCTCGATGTTACGCTCATACACGGCCTTTACATTGCTCAGCTTGTAAAGCTCAAGGTAGTTGCCGAGCATAGCGAAGCGTACGTTCTGCCTTGTCATCTCCACCCCTTTTTCGGCGATTTTCTCTCCAATCCTCGCCTGTTTAATTCCTGCGTCAATCGCTCCGCCGGCATATATGACCTGCATGGCCTTTAGGACAAAACTGTTCCCGAAGTGCGGAATTTCGGCTTTCATCGCTCCGCCGAAGTCACGGTCAATTACATAGCCGTCGCCGTTAAAGCTTGCCGAGAGGCTCGCCTCGAGAGTCGGCGTCAGGCCGCCTTTTGCCGCTTTTACCCCTTCGGCCGCCTGACGCAATGCGTCGAAGGCAATCTCAGTACTTTTACAACTGTCGCACAGCTCGAAGAGCTCATCGACAGTGATGACACGTTCTTGCGCATGTGTCCCGCATACCCACAATGATGAACATAGCGCCACTGTGAGCAAAGTTCTTTTACTCATTCACAAAAAGTTTAATAATTTATTTTGGATTTACTGCAAACGGAAGATGATATCGGGGCGAATCCCGATATTACAGTATTAGTCGAAAAGATAGTTCCAGAACGGAACAACGTAGTGTATATCCTTTTGCATGCTGCAAAGGTACAAAAATATTTGTCAGGTTGTGACGGCTGCAGTCGCAAAAAAATGGAACAGACCCTGCAAGTCTGTTCCATTTTTTTAATTGGTAATCTTTATTCCTATGAAGTAGGTCCTTGGCTGCGTGGGGCCGTAGAAATAACCCGAATCACGGAACTCTCCCCGGTCAAGGTCCTTCTGGAAACTGTTCAGAATGTTCTGCACTCCGGCATTGAGCTGCAGGTTTATGTGGTCGCGCAGAATGAACGTGTAGCCCGCCTTGAAGTTAAGGTCGAAGAAGTGCGGCGTCTTCTCCATGCGGTCCTGCTGAATGTATTTCGCAGCCTCTTCGGGCGCCAAAGAATTCAGTATCTCCTGCGTGGGGGCGTAGTGCGGAACAATCATCGGGCCCGTATATGTTCCCGACAAGGAGAGGTCGAGCCTCTTCACGGGCGACGATGTAAGGGTAAAGTAGCCGTAGTAGTCGGGGGTGCGCATCATGCGTTTCGTGGTAAGCTCGACGCCGTCTACCTCTGTCCACACCTCGGCGGCCTTGTATCGGCTCTGCTGTGCCGTGAAGCCAAGCTGCAGGGCAATCTCCTTGCCGTGGGCAATCTTCGCATCGAGGTTGGCTCCGTACACGCGCGCGCCCTTTCCGTTGCGGCGCTCCTTAATGGCGAAGCCGTCGCTGTTGTGGCCTATGTCCTCGAGTATGAACACGTTGTTGAGGTCGGTATAGAAGCCCTCGAGCAGCACATTGGCCTGCCAATGCCCGAACTTCGTGGTCCAGTCTACCGAGCCGCTGAAGCTGTTGGAACGCTCCTCCTTAAGCCCGTCGGCAAGCTGTATCTGCACGCCCTCTCCGCCGACAGCGGTCACATGCAGGTCCTCGTCGTATGCCTGCGGGGCTCTGAAGCCGGTAGAGTAGGTGAGGCGTGCCTGGAAAGCCTTGCTCGGCTTGAACAAAAGGTTCACGCGGGGACTGAAGATAGGCCTTTTTATAAGGTTGTGCTTGTCGAAACGCAAACCGACAAGCAGCGAGAACATTCTTATGTCCCACTCGTTCTGCAGGAATGCGCTGGCAATTCTTACAACCTGTCTCATGTCACGCTTGTAGCCTGTCATCACGTCGTGCAGCCTGTTCTCCTGGTACTCTATTCCGCCGGTAAAAGTTGCCGGTGAAAAGAGGCATTTATTCATCTGTCCCGTGTATGTGGCGCCTGCCACCCAGGTGAGGTCGTCGGTGACGCCGTATGCGTTAGGGTCGCGCTGAGCGCCGTAGTAGCTGTTGCGGTCGATGTGCTGTATCGAGGCGAATACCGACACCTTGTTCTTGTATCCTCTCCAGCCGAGGTCGTATGCGACGCCTCCGCTGTTTATTATATGTTTTGTCTGCTCGGTTATGTCGCTCTCATGAGGCTGCAGGTCGAACTTGTTTCCGCCTCGGCGAGTCTCGTTCGTGGTGTGATACTCGATGCTCAGACGGCTGGTGTGGGTGGGGCGGTAGAAGGTGCGCAGGCCGAAGGTGTTAAGGTTAATCTTGCCAAGCTCCGAGAAGCCGTCGCCGTCGTGGTCGTATGCGCTGCGGTTGCGGTAATTCTCATACACGGCAATGCCGTATGAGTTGTCTTTGGAAACGAGCGATACGTTCGCTCCGACATTCTCTTCCCACGATTTTGCGTCGTAGCACGACACGTTGGTGGAAACCGAGAACGAATCGCTTACCGGGTCTTTGGTGATGACGTTCACCGTGCCGCCTACAGCGTTCGCTCCAAAGAGAGCCGAGCCGCCGCCACGGACAACCTCGATGCGGTCAATCATGTTTACTGGTATCTGCTCAAGGCCGTAGACTCCGCTCAGCGAGCTGACTACAGGGCGGCTGTTGATGAGTATCTGCGAATATGGGCCTTCGAGGCCGTTTATTCTTACCTGCGGAAAGCCGCAGTTCTGGCAGTTGTTCTCGACCCTGAGTCCGGTGACATAATTGAGCGTCTTTGCGAGGTCGGGAGAATTTATGGTCTCAAAGAGCTTCTCCGACGCTACCGAAACGACGACAGGAGCCTCCCAACGGCTTATCTCGTTGCGGTTGGCCGACACCACGACCTCGTCTATCGCAACGTTCTCAAGCTTCAGCTTGAAATGTATGACTGCGGTGTAGTCCTTGCTTACAATCACCTCTTTTGTCTGAGTGTGATATCCTACGGCCGACACACGCAAGGTGTATTTTCCCGGGGTGAGGCTGCTGAACTCGAACTGTCCCTGCTCGTTGCTCATTGTTCCGTTGCCGGTCTCGACAATCAGCACCGAGGCGAATGCGATGTTATCCTCGGTGGCGTCTTCGATTACATGCCCCGAAATCTTGTTGCCCTCCTTGATGTCCATAGCGTTCGCCTGAACGGCAAAAAAGAGGCAAAACGTAAAGAATATGAACTGAATTGCTTTTCTCATATGTGTGCTGTCTTTTATTTTCCGCTGCAAAATTACTCAAAATTGAGATATGCCCTTTTAATAGTTTTTATTAAAAAAAATGAAAAAATAATATATTGTTGCTATTCCGCATGCCGAAAAAGCGGTCGCAACTGCTTTTTTATGAGAAAACTTTTGTCTCTTTGGCGGTTGTGAAGTAATTTAGCCAAGAATTAAACAAAGCATATTCATGAAGAACATAACTCTTTCGTCATTCATTGCGTTGGCCGCAATTCTGCTCGCATGCGGCGATTGCGACGCTCGCAGCCTGTCTAAGAAAAAACAGGACAAGGCAAAGGCCTACTTCGCTCTTTCGCTGCAAGGAGAAAAAGAAGAACTGAAACTGAAAGGCAACATCAAGGCCTGTGACATACAGCGTGTACGCCAAGAGGTCTGGGAGTGCTGGCGTCAAAGCGTCGAGGAGTTCAAGGAGGAAAAGCTCATTGCACCAAACTTGCCCGAAGAGAGCCGCAATACCGGTTGCTGGCTGTTGCCCGACACTCTTGAGGCTGACGCTAAAATGCCGTACTACTTCATACGCAAGGGCGAGAAACCGGCTGGCGGCTATCCTCTGTTCCTGTATATGCACGGCTCAGGAAACAAGGACAACGAGTGGGAGACGGGCTACAAGCTATGCTCCTCTTTTGAGGATTCTCCCTCAATGCACTTCGTGCCGCAGATACCCAACGCCTACGGCGAACTTTACCGCTGGGCAATCCAAAGCAAGCAATGGGCGTGGGAGAAACTGCTGCGCCTTGCGTTCCTCGACGAGAATATCGATGCGAACAGAATCTATTTCTTCGGAATATCCGAGGGTGGTTACGGCAGCCAAAGGCTCGCATCGTTCTATGCCGACTATCTTGCGGGCGCAGGCCCTATGGCGGGCGGAGAGCCTTTGAAGAACGCGCCAATGGAAAATCTTGCGAACATTGCCTTCTCGCTGCGCACAGGAGAAAGAGACTATGCCTTCGCGCGCAATTACATGACATATAATGCGGCGCTCGTAATAGACAGCCTCAGAAAGGCTCACCCGGGGCTCTACAGCCATTTCATTGAACTCTTGCCCGGCATGGGACACGGAATAGACTATTCTCCCACAACGCCCTGGCTGAGCAAGTTCAAGAGAAACCCGCACCCCTCATATTTCTATTGGGAAGACTATGACATGTACGGTCGTCACCGTACCGGCTTCTACAACGTAAGAGTGAATGAGACATCACGTGAGAGTGACGAGCAGCGTACATGCTACGAGGTCGAAATGTCCGACAATGTGGCGAACATAACTGTAAGGAATGTCGATTACACGACCATTGAGGAGATTTATAACATTCCGATGAGATTCTCAAAGAGCTACTCTCCTGCAACTAAGGGCAATATAACGCTGTTCCTTAGCGAAAAGCTGTTCGACTTCTCACGTCCGGTAAAGGTCGTTGTCAATGGCAAAGAGGCTTTTAACGGGATTGTCACTCCCACGGTCAAGGCCATGGTCGAGAGCTGCGCGGAATTCTTTGACCCCGAACGTCTGTTCCCGGCATCGGTCGATATTGAAATAAAATAACAGAATGTCCATTAACGCTGTCGGGCAGCGGCGGTATCGCTGCTTTTTGCCCGGCAATGCGGTTATGTCGTCCATTTTGACTATCTTCGCAAAGCAATATAACATCAGATGAATCAGGAGTATCCGTCTACCTTGCTCGAAAGAGCCGTGAAAGAGTTTTCGAAACTGCCGGGCATAGGCCGAAAGACCGCAACCCGGCTGGTACTGCATCTGCTGCGCAGGAACGAAAGCGAGGTGGCTGCATTCTCCGAGGCTATGCTGACTCTTAAGCGTGAAGCGAAGTATTGCAAGGTGTGCCACAGTATTTCGGACACGGACATCTGCCCAATATGCGCGAACCCGAAGCGTGACCAGAGCGTAATATGCGTTGTGGAGAATATTCAGGATGTCATGGCCGTTGAGAATACCATGCAGTATCGTGGAGTCTACCATGTTCTTGGCGGCGTGATATCGCCTATGGACGGAGTCTCTCCGAGCGACCTGCATATCGACACCCTTGTGTCAAGGGTCGCTGAGGGCGGCGTGAAAGAGGTGATAATGGCTCTGAGCTCTACAATGGAGGGCGACACTACGAACTTTTATATATATCGCAAACTGTCGCAGTACGATGTAAGACTATCTGTTATAGCAAGGGGAATTTCTGTCGGCGACGAGCTTGAATATGCCGACGAGGTTACGCTCGGCAGTTCTATCGTGAACAGAACTCCGTTTAACGGAAAAACAATATGATTATGGATAAAAAAACTGTTTTAAAGTCACTGAGGATAAACTATTTCGTATCTCTCGCCGCAGCATTGATTGTGCTGCTCGCATTCGAGCTGGGATATCTTGAGAAGGGGGCGTTGGCTATGGCGGTCTCCTCAACGGCCATGTATGTGATTGAGGTGGTGACGATTATGCTTACTGTTCTGCTCATTCCATTGGCTGTCAAGGGCTTCACAAATTCTATGAGCAAGGCGAAAGGGCTCTCTGAGGAGGAGCTCGTGAAGCTGTTCCTTAAAAAGAGCCTGCAGAGGATTTTCTTGCTTTTTATAGTGATAATCGTGAACGAGTTCGCATATTACGGTCTTGGCTATAACGGCGGGCTCTACTGCGGGCTGCTCGGCTTCGGCTCCATGATATACAGCTTCCCTACAAGAATGGTGCTTGAACAGTATTCAAACAGTGAGAAATAGTACAAGAGGGCTGCGATGAAACTGTCGATTGTAATAGTAAACTACAATGTGAAGTATTTCTTGGAGCAGTGCCTTGTCTCTGTCCGCAGGGCCATTGCAGGCATTGACGCCGAGGTGATTGTCGTGGACAACGCCTCGTCCGACGGCTCCATGGAGTACCTTAAGCCACGTTTCGAAGATGTCACGTTCATCGCAAGCGACAAGAATCTGGGCTTTGCCCGTGCCAATAACCTTGCCATTAGAAAGAGCAAGGGGGAATATGTGCTTCTGCTTAACCCGGATACGATAATAGGGGAGCGCACCCTCGCTGAATTCATATCGTTCATGGACAGCCGCGGCGATGTCGGCGGCTGCGGAACATACATGATGCGTACCAACGGCACTTTCGCATTCGAGTCGCGCAGGGGCTTGCCGACGCCGTTCGTGGCATTCTGCAAGATGTCGGGGCTGTCGGGGCTTTTCCCAAAATCACATCTTTTTGGACGTTATTACATGCGATACCTTAACGAACGTGAGGTAAACAGCATTGAGATAATATCGGGTGCTTTCATGTTCATTCGCAAGGAGGCTCTTGAGTATGTAGGCCTGCTCGACGAGACATTCTTCATGTACGGCGAGGATATCGACCTGTCGTACAGGCTCTTGAAGGGCGGCTACAAGAACTACTTCCTGCCATCGCCCATAATACACTACAAGGGCGAGAGCACGCATAAAAGCTCGTTCAAGTATGTGCATACCTTCTATCAGGCAATGCAGCTCTTCTTTAAGAAACACTATTCTCATTACTCCTTCCTCGTGAGCCTGCCTATCAGGCTGGCTATTTGGGGCAGAGCCATGCTTGCCTACGTTGGCAACCAGTTCCGTCACCGCAAGGGCATTGTAAAGATGCGTCCGCAACTCAACTGCCTTGTTCTTGGCAGCGAAGATGCTAACGGAGAGGTCAAGGAGATACTCGAACGCCGATATCCTAAAGGCGAGCATTGTTACATAACGGCGAGCGAGGCAAAACTTCCTGCCGGGCATTTCATAGAAGGCATTGACCTTGAAAAGTTCGACACTGTGGTATATGACACAGATGCGTATTCGTACGATGCCATATTCAGGATAATGCAGGACAAGCCCGTCGTATCGCTCAAGCTTGGTACATATTCGGCGAAAAGCAAGGTGCTGATAACGGAGAATGCTGTTCTGAAAAAATAGTGCGGTTATGATGTGGCTTAAGAACGAAGTACTGCAGCTGCGCAGCCCGGAGCCTGAGGACCTGGAGCTGATGTTTGAAATGGAGAACGACACGACGCTATGGAGTGTCGGCAACGCTTTTCTGCCATATTCCCGTTATACATTGAGGGCCTATCTTGAGCAGAGCAAGCAGGATATATTCCAGGAGCGTCAGGCGCGCTTTGTAATAATGCTGAACGACGGCAGCAGCATCGGCATGATAGACCTTGCCGATTTTGACCCTCTGAACAGCCGTGCGGAGGTATGCGTGGGGCTGCTGGGCAAATATCGTGGAAAAGGGTATGCCGCAATGGCGCTGGAGCTGCTGTGCGATTATGCGGCAAGGCGGCTGCACGTTCATCAGCTGTATGCATACGTAAGCATTGATAATGCAGAGAGCTGTCGCTTGTTCGAAAAATGCGGGTTTACGGAACGTGTCTTAATTAAATCGTGGCTGCGAAGCGAAGAGGGGTTCAAAGATGTATTTTTAATGCAAAAGTTCGCAGAATAGAGCCTTTTTATGCTGAAAAATAAGAATTTGGCGCCTTTGAAGTAAAAAAATGCCATTTTTGTTTGCAGATATAAAAAAAACAGTTACCTTTGCACTCGCTTTGAGGTACAAACAAAGCAGAAACATTTTGGTGCGTTAGTTCAGTTGGTTAGAATATCTGCCTGTCACGCAGGGGGTCACGGGTTCGAGTCCCGTACGCACCGCAAAAGAGTTCCAAAGAAATTTGGGACTCTTTTTTGTTTCAATAAAACAAGAGGGAAGGATAGAGGATAAAGCGTTGTTTCACGAACCCACTTTCGCTCGCTGCGTGTATATGTAAACATCTACACACTCGCTTACTCGTGGCTTTGATAATAAAGCATATAAATAAAGCAATGCAATCCTCAAGCACCTTTCGATAGATAGAACAGCGAATAAAGCAAAAGAGGCAAAAAGGTTCATTCCGCAGTAGATTTGTTACCTATGCTGTTACCTATACTGTTACCAAAAATTTTAGTGTTTTTCGGGTTCCGATAATTTGTTAAACATTTAATTACAACAAGTTATGTGGAATTTTTCCTTCAGGGTTCGAAAACAAAAAATTGACCGTTATGGTCTTGCCCCTATTGAACTCACAATCAACATCAACAGCAAGCGTTCAGTTATACAGTTGCCAATGAAGGTGCAACCCGATGAGTTTAACAGACTAAGAGCGTCAAAGAGAGCGAATTACATCAATACATACTGTGAGCAAGAGCGTGTAAAGGTCTATCGTACTGTTACACAGTTGCAGACTATGGGGTACGAAGTTACTACTGAGGCGGTAAAGAACATTCTTAGAAACGGTTATACAGCGTGTTCTTATAGAATATCTGACCTTCGTGATGATTATATAAAGATACTTCGTAAACGTGTTGGTGTAGATTTAACAGAGGGTGTATTCAAAAAGTATGAGCGTGTTATGCAACGTGCCATCGACCACCTTCAAAACAAGGAGTGCAAGAACATCACCAATGCCGATATGAAAAGTCTTGCCACTGAAATGCGAAGCACATTGCAAGAATCGACCTTTGCTAACCAATGGGTAATAGCAAAAACCTTCTTCACATTTGGAATACATAACAAGCATATTGCGGATACCAACCTATTTGCAACCATCAAAGTTTCCAAGAAGGCAAAAGCAGTCGATTATCTCACTGTTGAAGAGGTTGAGCAGATTAGGAGCACTGAGTATTCAAAAGAGGCATTACGCAGAGTTGCCGACTTTGCCATACTTGAAATAAACCTCGGTCTTGCTTATTGCGACCTTGTTAGCATTAAGAAGGAAGATATAATAGAGGAAGGCAGTATGAGATATATCAAAAAGAACAGAATGAAAACAAACGCTGAATATATCTCTATTATAACAGATGAGGCATTGCACATCCTCGAAAAGTATGATTACGACATTAGCATTAGTAACCAATGCTACAATCGTTTCTTAAAGCAAGTGGGAAAAGAGGCAAGTATTGAAAAGAAATTGCACAGTCATTTGTTTCGACACACATTTGCCCACCATCAACTGAACGAGAGACATTTGAATTTGGCAACGGTTAGCAAACTGTTGGGACATACAAACCTCAAGCAGACACAGCACTATTGCCAAAAACACACAAGCACCATTTTGGAGGAATTTGCACTTGCAAACAGCATTTAAGGTGCTAAAAGTTTATAACCAACTCGAACCTTGCTTGTAACTCGTTGATTTTTAACTTAAAGCAAAAACAAAACAAGAACAGGTAACACTATTGGTAACACCAACCTAGGAAAACTGATAAAAACTGCCACCTTTTAATGGGTGGCAGATTTTTATATGAACTCACAAATAATAAATGCGTTTACTTCGCTTTTATCAAAAGTTTTATCACTAGCATTGAAAAAAGAAGACTTCAAATGAGTAATACCAAATATTTGTTCTGCCTTATGCCACTTTTTTTCATCGGTATCAAACAATTTGCCTATTAGTATCGCCAACTGAACATTTGTTCGACACCATTTCAATGTATTGATAGGTTGTTCACCTACACCTGTAAAATAGTAAATAAACTCATCCTTCGATGTGTTACAATCTAAAAAACCCTTCTTGATAAGAAAATCAAAAAGTTGTGTAATTTTCTCAACAGAATAACCTTCATAGTATGGTTTACGCTCCACTTCAACTTGCACTTGAACATTCTTAGGATTCCTTACCTTATCAATATACGCAAGTGCCAATTCTGTCTGTCTTTTCCTTACCTCGTGGTATTTGCGAGCATAATAATCTTCAGTACCTTCTTCTTGTCCAAAATCGGATGCAAACCAATGAGAGGTTTTGTAACGTTCAATGGTTTCCTTGAATTTATTTTCATATATAAGCAACTGTTCCTTGAATTTATCATTTTCCAAGTAACAAGTAAAAACACACTCTTCAAACGCTTCACGTTTTTTAACTACACTGCAATACCATTTCCAAAAAGAATATTTCTTAGCGAGCAGAGATTTAATAACAACCTTATCACCTCCTTGTGCATTAAACGCATTTATAAAACCGAAGAATTTTTTGTCGTTCATCTTTGTGTAGATTATAATCAACAGTGCTAAGATACGATAATTCTTTGATAAGACCTAACTATAAGAATAAAAGGAAACTGACAGTCATAAACTGAAAGTTTCCTTTTATATTATTTTTTCTTATATATTATTATATGTACTGCAAATTGAAGGCGTGAGCGTCTGCAATTTGAGGACGGCAATAACTGCATATTGCAGACGGTATGTTATAAGGAGTATTCCGCTTCAACCTTTTGTTTGTAATTATCCACCTTCTCTACTCTATAGTCAATGACATCGACCAATGAATCAAGATAAACATCCTCAACCGTTTCAACTACCTTGCCATTCTTGATTAGTCTTACATCGAACAAGTCGGTGCCTTCATTATATTCTACCTCAACAGTGCCTTTGAACTTGAACCCTTGAACTTTGAATCTTAGACCGTTTGCAATAGCAGTGGGGGTATTGAAACCCCAAGAGAACACTACCATTGCATACGCTCTAAATATCTGCATTATATAATTTGCCATATTCTCTTTATTGTATAAAAGGAAAGGGGATTGCTCCCCAATCCTTGATTAGTTCTCTATTGTACCGATGAAACGCTCTTCCTTGAAACCTCTCCAATCCATCTTCTCCAAATCTAGGTAAGCGAACATTCCATAAAAACGCTTGGGCAGACCTGTTCCAACTGTGTTTGCTTCTACTGCTTGGGGTTGAAGAGTGCCGACAGCAATACGTACTGAACCGTCCTTCTTCATATAGGCAAATCTTACACACTCACCACGCATCATACGCTTTTTCATTGCTTCGAGTGCCATACCCTTTGATGTTGCTGTGAACAAATCAACATTGTTCATTGTGATGTTCTTTGCTGTATAACGTACAATCTCGTTTGTGCTAACTGTTGCCATCTGTTTCATATCTGAATCTCCTATTTGGTTAAATGGTTAATAAATTCTTCTTATCTGTTTTGGTTGTCCCCAACCGTTCAAACTGTAAACTTCCTTAACTGCATCCTCGTAACTATAAACATCCTTCACAAAACGTGCCATAGCACAACCACTCTCAGTTACACATTCCCACTGCCAAATGCCCCAATTTGAACGATGTCTTCCGAAATAATATTTACCAACTTGTGCTCTCATTGCTATCGTTTGTTTTTGTGTTTGTTTCCTTAACTGATACAAAGGTAATACATTTTATATTACCCTGCAAGCGTTTTGTAATATTTTTGTCATTATTTTGTAATTTTTTTGTATTACCTTTGTTGCCATTTTGATTTATATATAATATTTTTACAAGAACAAGAATAATATGGGTAATATGATTAAATTACGAATAGAAGAGATTCTACGAGAGAAGCGAATTACAAAGTCAGCATTTGCCGAAATGTTAGGCATTAAGAAACAAAATCTTAACGGAGCATTGGAAACAAAGAACCTTGATAGGATTCAAGAGATTGCCAACCTTTTAGGCGTGGACTATCTTGAATTGATAACAGATAAGGAGGAAGCACCGAAACCTACCATCAATGGTTTTGTGGAGTACAACGAGAAAATATATAAGATTGCTTCAAGGGAAGATTTGGAAAATCTTCTAAATACTATTGAAGAATAGGAAAAGAAGATTTATTACGCTAAAGTTTAATTAATATGCAATATTGAACTGTAAATATTGAAATTTTAAAAAGGTTTATTACTTTTTCTTGTTTGATATCCAAACAACTTTTATATTTGCAGAAGTTGTACATTCTTGCATAGAGATTTTAAGATGTAATATGAGAGGTAAAGTGAAATATGTAACCAGAGAAGTTGATTATGTGGAATGCTCTAGTGACCACTGGAGTTCAGATTCTCACGCAGTTCGTAACACTAATACCTATGCAGTACTGTATAATGGCGATTATGTTGATATAGATGAGGATGATGTACGTGATTATTACAATTGTCATAGAATAACAAGAAATCTAATTGGTGAATTAAGTGACGAACTACACAATGAATGGATAGAATATTATGAAGACGAGTATGGGGATTTCTGTCTTGATGGTTGTTTGTCTGATTATATCTAATTACTTTGTGCATTTATGAAAAAAAAAGATGGGCTTATATTAAGACAAGTGAAACCAACACTTTTTGTATTGGAGGATTTTGGCTCTGGTGCTTTGTCGCAGAAAATGATTACATTCAATTCAACAGCAGCATACCTATGGGATTCGCTAAAAGATGAAGAATTTACGACTAATGACATTGTTAATCTCCTGATTAAAAAGTATTCAATTTCAGCAGATATGGCAAAAGAAGATTCTGATTCGATAATTAGTGCTTGGCAAAATGCTTCAATAATAGAGTAGATTGATAAAATGAGAGTTTAACCTTAATAGTTTTTTGTATGAATGAGATTTATGTAAAACCAGAAATCATTGTAGTAGAAACTTCTGATGTTATTGTAAATAGCGATTGTACATATATGCTTTAAACAATAATATCTATGAGTTCGCAAAAACTTCACGGAGTTCGTATGTGGGTGACAGAAGGTTGCAATGCCTCCTGTCACTTTTGCTTGAATGCAAATGCTCGCTCTAAGTCCACAATGGAGGTTAGTAAGTTTCAAATCTTATGTGAATATTTTAAACAAAATAATTTTGATAAGATTGCTATAATGGGTGGAGAACCAACTATTCATCCGCAGTTCCTTCAAATAATGGAAATAGCACAGCGGAACTTTGAATCTGTATATTTGTTTACAAATGCCATTGAAGAAAACAAACTGATACAATATTCTCCTAGAGAAAGTGATGCAATTATATACAACTTCCACTTTGGGGATTTATTATCAGAGAAGAAACTATTATTAGACAAACTTGGTAAACGAACTTTAGATATAGTCATTGATGAACATACAAATGTTGAAAAAATAGTTTCTAATATCATAAACGTTGTTCATTATGGTATTTCAAGAATCAAGGTTCAACTTGTTATTAATAACTCTTGTAATATATTCAAGTACAAAAAAGAAATTATTAATAATGTCAATGAAATTTATTATGAAGTATCAAGGATTAATGACATTGATTTAACATTTGAATGTAATGCTCCAAGATGTTTTACAGAAGGAGAAACTTTACCTCAGTTTAATCCAAACACAATATGCTCCCCAC
The DNA here is from genome assembly GCA_017462065.1 of Bacteroidaceae bacterium. GTDB lineage: Bacteria > Bacteroidota > Bacteroidia > Bacteroidales > Bacteroidaceae > HGM04593. The sequence continues at coordinate 1,537 of JAFTRV010000082.1, read as the reverse complement.
GTTCTGTCCTCATTGATGGTTCATACAATCTTAGATTTTGTAATCTATATAGTGACAAACTGATAAATATGTTTCAAGACAATAATAAATTAATACCCTTTGTGATATTAAAGAATTATATAAATCTAGCATATTCTGAACTTCGAAACAAATGCCTAAACAAAATTTGTAAAGATTGCTTGTTCTATAATACTCAATGTAATGGTAAATGCCACATAGGGCAAACTATTATAAGTAAAGATGATATTTGCAAAGCAACCAACCTCCCTTGGTTAAAACAATAATCAAATATGATATATAATAATTTTAGAATATATATAACAGAAAATTGTAATGCAAGATGCCCTAATTGTTTTAATAGTAAAATTCGCAACGATAGGCATATGGATATTGTTCGTTTTGAAGAATTATGCAAATTCCTATCAAACAATAATTGTACACAAATAAAGATAATGGGAGGTGAACCTACGATTCATCCACAGTTTTCTGATTTTATGAAGTTGTCTCAAACATATTTTGAAACTGTGAGTTTATTTACTAACGCAATATCTGACAAAATTTTGGAATATAAACCTAGAGAAACTGATATAATAACATATAATTTTAGGTTTAGAGGGCTTTTGAATAAAGAACGACTATTGCTGGAGCATCCAGGACTACGTAATTTGGAAATTCAAATAACACCAAATATCATTAAAGAAAAATTAGTTAAGGATATTATAAAAGTAGTTTCGTTAGAACCTAAAAGAATAAGGCCTTGTCTAACGCTAGATTGTACTGCTAATATATTCAATGATAGAGAAAGGCTGATTCCAATATACGAGTATGTGTGGCAGTCTTGTTGCGATATGGGTTTTGATGTAGGTCAAGACCATTTGATTCCTTTATGCTTTATACAAGGGTCTAAAATTCCAATGCGAAAATCTGGGGTTAGTTGTACTATTGACTGCGCTGGGTTAATTGATGCTGATTTTAATTTAAAGTTTTGTAACCAGCATTCAGATTGTTTGGTTAATATCTTTACTGATGAGAGAAAAGTTGTATCTAATGAAGTTATAAATAAACAACTTGAAAAAAAATATAAAAGCATTTTAAAAAGAATAGAAGATAAAGGATGTGTTGATTGTTCTATGTATGGCATATATTGCAATGGAGGTTGTTTTATTGGTAAAGATGTCATAAGTAAAGTTAGTCCTAAATTTTAAGATTCCACAACTTTAATAATGAGCATAACTAACGTTCTAAAAATAATTTCTTACTACATTCTAAATATTTATGATGCGATATATGATATAATATATTGCGGTACAATGCTTAATAAGCGTATTAAAAATGAAAATATAAATAATTGCACCAATAGTGAATCGTGTAGATATTTGATTATTAAAAAAATATTGTAACCATCCGCTAAAGTGCCCGTTGTAACAGTTGTAGTTTTGTATGAATTTTGCATAGGCAATATTGCTACAGAACTACAACTTTAATATTATGACAAAAGAAGGCTTCCTCCAACTGCACGAAGATTACCTTTCCAGCG
>JAFTRV010000011.1 GCA_017462065.1 Bacteroidaceae bacterium | reverse complement strand
CATACACATGACCATCAAAAACGAATATATTTTCGATGCTTTTGGAACGTGCTTCTGCTACCAGATGATAGGCAAAATCTTCGAAGATTCTGTAGTCACGTTGTTCATTCGCTTTGGCAAGATTACTTCTGGTTACGGACTTGCCCATACCTAAGTGATACAACTTCCTCCAATGTGCTTCAAGCGCAACGATTAAGTCGCGTAAACTTTCACATTTTGCAAGTTGTCCGAACATCATTACAAGTAATTGGTTCCAACAGGAGAAGAACTTTATATGCTTGTCTCCTTGATACTTAGCAACGATGCGACGAAATTTAAAACAATCAAGAAACTCAACTAATTGAGCGAAAACGTATTTGTCTTTATTCATAACGGTCTGATTATGACCGCAAAAGTAATTTCAAATCGTTGCGCACCAAAAAACTTCGTAACAAATTAAATATCAATCATTTCAAAGAACTATTTCGAGTTTTTAGTGGACACTTATGACACTAATTAACAATAATATTTATAATAATTCTCTTTTTGTGCAGTGGTCACGGACTCTTGCATGTTTTTTTGTATCAAGATACCCATACACAGCAACGGCGGTCGCTCCGAGAGAATCCAATATGAGATCGTGCATCGTGTCATACAGTGCATTGCGTCCGATATGCGGGACTGTCGTGTCAAAAGTCCCGCTGCTTATAAGAAACTCCTGAGAGTTAAGCCCGAACAGCCCGTCTGTGACAAACTCCATTATCTCCCATAATGTGCCTGCCGCAAGAGAAAAAGAGAATATCCAAACAAAGACAAACAAAGGAGTATGTCCTGTCTTGTTATTATATACACCGTTCGATGTGTTTACTATCTCGTATCCGATAATTCCCATCAACATTCCTGACACTCCATGCAAAGCTGTATCCCACCATTTAAAATGGCCGTAGAAATTCGCCACGTCACCCAAAATAAGCCCCGTGAAACAGAACGCTACCAACGAGTTCTCAATAGCCGGAGTAATGTTGATATGCAATAATTGACGGAATATTGTCGGTATCAAGACAATAAACATCATCAAGGCGGTCTCAAATATTTTAAAACCGCAGATGCCAAGCATTTTGTCGTCCTGTATCGTAGGGATATATATAATTCCTGTGATTAGTACTATCAAACAAAGAATAAAAATCAGTTTCGAGAATTTAGTTTGCCGGTACATGTCGTTTGGTCATACTTATTATGTGGTCAGTAATTATGCCGCAGCTATTGCTGTTAGCATTCATTCTTTGTGCATCCAGCATGCGAGAGCGATATACGCTGTCATTGCATAATCTAACGGCGACAGACGCCTGTTTCTCAATGTCGGCAGTGTAATACGACATGCTGCGGTTGTGAAAGAAGATAGCGTTCTTGTACTCGAAACCGGGAATCGGAGCTGTATGAACTAACGGAATATTATTTAACATAGCCTCAGTGCTGGTAATGCCGCCCGGTTTGGAAAAGAGGATATCAGAAGCCTTCATTAACAGAGGAATCTTGTCGGTGTAGCCAATAACCTTAACTTTCTTAAGAGCCGTATACTGTTCTGTGATTTTCTTTCGAGAGTCTTCATTCCTTCCGCAAACACATATTATGCAATCTTCCGACGCCGACCTCTTGCACAATTCCTCAATGAGCCGCTCCATATTTCCATACCCCATAGAGCCTCCCATTATCAAGTACCAGATGCTGTTCCTCTTTTCTGTCCCCCAATTGAAAAATGAATTTATCATGTCTCTTGCTTCAGCTTTGTCAATAGATATATCCGTAGCGTTTACAGGTATGCCTGCAACAATTATCTTATCTTTAGGAATACCTGCGCTTACAAATTCACTGCGAAGCTCCTCATGCGCTATGGCGTATCCGTCAAGTTCGGTCTCTTTAAGAAACGGAATGCAGGTGTAGTCGGTCATGACAAAAAGTGTCGGCACATCAAGCCCCTCCTTTCTTCTTATCGCAGTCAAAGCTTCGGCCGCAAAGAGGTGCACAGCAACGACTGCATCGAATTCATTGCATACAATATAATCATGCAGCTTATGGGAATATATCTTGTTCGCATAATATACCGGGGATTTCACGCAGTTTACATTATTGCTTACGAAATCTCCTATCTTATAAAGATTGCCGAAGAGCGTTCCTTTTATAGAGCTGTTATAAGCTTGTGAAACCCTCGTTGAAACAGTCCCGCCTGCAAAAGAAAGGACATCGGCAACCACAGAGCAAACGCCTCTTTTCTCCATGAATGCATTAAGCGCTTTAGCGCTTGAGTTATGGCCTTCCCCGGTATTGCAAGACAGAATTAAGACTTTCATAAGTGTATTTTGTAACGTTTGCTTATATTAGAACATTCACTATTATTAAACAATAAATGGTTTTTCTTTTGTTCGTTATTACAAAAAAACAGCAGGAGGCTTTCTCTTTTGCTTGCAAAGCTATGGAAGTTGTAAAGGTTAATTGTTACATTTGTCGGCAAATAAATTTATCAAAATTCGCTTATGACCGCAAACTGTGAAAAAGTACAGGAGATTGATATTTTGGAAAGAATTAAGAACGGCAGGGATGACGACTTTCTTATAGACCTTGATGTTGATATCAGGAAGAACGAGCTTGGCAATGGACTGCTTTTCCGTAATGGAATTGTAATAATGCTCTGCAAGTCCGACAATGGCATGATAACAGTTGATGGGAAAGAGTATCAATTGTCGAGGAACAATGTTATTGTCTTGCCCGAAAATCATATCATAAACAACATCAGCCTCAATCTCATACAAGAGCATTGCATAATTGCGACATCGGTAGACTATATATTGAATATGCCGTCGCCTATCGATACAAGCATATTCAGCTATTCACGTTACATGTCTGTAATAAGGATAGCGGAAGAGAAATTTGACGACTTAGAGAATTACTACCGCTTTATATACAAAGAGTCTATGGAATGCGGCAAATACAGGACGGAAATTATTCGTTCTATTTTCTATGCTCTAATATTGGAAATCTTAGCAGAATATGAAAAGATATTCAACACGCAGGTTGAAGCGTCAAAGATAAAGGCCAATAACTTGTCTGACGATTTTTTCAGGCTTCTTGCAATACATTACAAGGAGCGGCATTCGGTACGGTTCTATGCGGATACTTTAAATCTGACTCCTAAATATTTATCCACGGCTATCAAGAGAACAACAGGACGTCCTATATTAGAATGGATTCACGAGGCGCTGATAATTGACGCAAAAATGCTTCTCCGCACAACCGACTTGACCGTGCAAGAGGTATCTGAGCAACTTAATTTTTCAAGTCCGTCGGCATTCGTGCAGTTCTTTAAGAAACATACAGGAAAGACTCCGAGAAAGATATAATGACAACTCAGAACACTTTTATTAATATTTTAAAGAGGGTGACCCAAAAGTCACCCCCTTGTTATCTTATTCCTCGTCGAGAAATCTCCTTGTTATTCCTCCGTACTCTTCAATGCGTCTGTCACGCAGGAAGGGCCACCATTGGCGAACGGTCTCGCTGCGTTTGATGCTCACCTCAATGACTTCGCATTGCTCTGTCTCGCCAAAGTGCGCGACGAACTCGCCTTGTGGGCCTGCCACGAAGCTGTGTCCCCAGAACTGAATGCCGTTTGTCATTCCCGACGGATCGGGCTCATGACCGCAGCGGTTCACGGCAATCACGGGAATTCCGTTAGCTACGGCATGGCCTCTCTGCACAGTCTGCCATGCTCCGAGCTGCCTCTCCTTCTCTTCCTGAGTGTCGGTGCTTTCCCAACCGATAGCGGTAGGGTATATAAGCATGTCCGCTCCTCTAAGTGCCATAAGGCGTGCTCCCTCCGGGTACCACTGGTCCCAGCAAACCTGTACTCCAAGCATGCCTATTGATGTCCTTATAGGACGGAAGCCAATGTCGCCTGGGGTGAAATAGAACTTCTCGTAATATGCGGGGTCATCGGGTATGTGCATCTTGCGGTATTTGCCGGCAATGCTTCCGTCGCTGTCAAAAACCACAGCCGTGTTATGATACAATCCTTTTGTGCGTGCCTCAAAGAGAGACGTTACAAGCACGACCTTGCATTCAGCCGCCACCTTGCTGTAGAAATCGGTCGAGGGGCCGGGTATTGGCTCGGCGTACGAGAAATTATCGGTCGATTCCACCTGACAGAAATAGGGCGAGTTATGCAGTTCCTGAAGCACTACAAGCTGCGCTCCTTTCGAAGCGGCCTCACGTATGCAGGCGGCAAGCTTCTGCTTGTTCCGCTCAACGTCCGTACCGATGCTCTGCTGTATTATTCCAACTTTTACTGTATCCATATGTTTCATTTCAATATCTTTCATTTTTAGGGTATTGCATTGTAACGCAGTGCAATGAGCCGTGTTGCTTAATGAGGCTTCTGCAGTCTATTCCTTCTATTTCATAACCGGGGAAGGCCTTAGCGAGAACTTCTGCGGCAAGGCGGTCATTTTCAGGTTGCGCATAAGTAGGGTATAGAACGGCATTGTTCATAACCAGGAAATTGGCGTACGTTGCCGGCAGACGCTCTCCATCCTCATCGAATATCGGAGCGGGGGAGGGAAGCGGCAGCAGGCGGTAAGGCTTGCCGTCGGCCGTCATGAGTCCTTTTATCTGCTCTTCCATCGCATTGAGGTCGGCATACTGTTCGTCATTCTTGTCGTTGCACTGCATATACACGATTGTGTCGTTTGGAGCAAGGCGGGCGACGGTATCTACATGTCCGTCGGTATCGTCACCGATAAGATTGCCGTAATCGAGCCACAGCACACGCTCAACGTGAAGCATGTTCTTAAGGCACTTCTCGATATCCTCACGTACCATAGGCTGGTTGCGGTGAGGAGCCAAAAGGCATTGGCTCGTGGTAAGCAGCGTCCCTTTTCCGTCACTCTCGATAGAGCCGCCTTCAAGCACGAAGCTCGTGCAGTCCTCATACTCACCATTTACAATGCCCGCATCGTAGAGCTTGCCGTTTATCGCATTGTCGAGCGAAGCCTCGAACTTGCGTCCCCAGCCGTTGAAGCAGAAATCGACATAATGAGGCACATTGTCACCGAGCAGGGTTATGAAAGCATGGTCACGAGCCCATGTATCGTTAGTGTCGCACTTGAAGAATGTGATATTAGAGATGTTGGCGTCAGCCCTCTCAAGCAGTTGCTGCACTTTGCCGGTGTCGGGAGCCACGACGAGCAGGCGCTCACGCCGGCTTATAGCCTTCGCCAATTCGACAAAGCACTTCTCGACCTCTTCGAGCATATAGTTCCAGTCAGTGCCCTCATGAGGCCATGTAAGCTGCACCATCTGCTGCCTATGCCATTCCGCAGGCATGAACAGGCGACGTTTCTGTATCTCCATTACTGTACTTTGCGTTTACGGTCAAAGAAAGGATTCTTAGAGCTTGCGCTCATGGGAATGCCTATGATATACTTGCAGCCGGGCATCCAGCCGAGCTTGCCGGCCGCATAGCCAACGGAATACATCACACGGGTGTCGAGACGAAGGTCCGCTGCCGTCGCGCATGCCGAGCCTACGGCAATGCCCACGTCAATGGTGTTCATGGCGCAAGGCACGCCTTCGGGGCGTTCGCCGCATGTAGCCGAGCCGCAGTAAGCGCAGTTGAGCATCATGGGCTCTTCACGAGTACCGATAAGAATTACGGCTTCTGCCGAAAGAATATTGTCGGCATCACGCATAAGGCCGCCACGTTGCATATTCTCGCCAATCTGATGAAGAGCGTTGCTCAATGCGACAATATCGTCGTCGGTTATCATCATAATCTCAACAAGGTCCACGCCTTTGGCCTTAGGCGCTGTACGCGCAGCCGTCATCATCTGTTTAGCACACTCAATTACATGTTCATGGCGTGCATCTCTTTCGTTATATACCATATCTAATAAGAATAAATTACCATTATACTTCTGCGAAGATAGCGATTATTTTTATAAACTGCCGGTTTTGCGGCGAATATCAGCAAAACAATTGTTCATTTATGAAAATATATCACTAGTGTCCACTAAAAAAGTGGACGATTAAAAATTAAACAAACTTGGTTCACTAGAACCGAATCGTTCATTGACATTGTTGATATTTGATTTGTCGAAGAGGTCTCTCAAATGAGTTTTATCTGTAAGTGAGATT
>JAFTRV010000081.1 GCA_017462065.1 Bacteroidaceae bacterium | reverse complement strand
TAGGAATCTCACTTACAGATAAAACTCATTTGAGAGACCTCTTCGACAAATCAAATATCAACAATGTCAATGAACGATTCGGTTCTAGTGAACCAAGTTTATTTAAATTTTAATCGTCCACTTTTTTAGTGGACACTAGTGAATTAGTGTAATAAAACACTTATTGCGCAAAGCTAAATTCGCATCATGAATTAAGAACGAAATTAATATGAAGAAGAATTTTTATCAAATGGATGTCGAACAAGTGCTTCGGCATCTGAAAACCAATTTGTCTGACGGACTGAGCGATGCAGAGGCAAGCATTCGCAGGGAACGTGATGGCTTTAACGAGTTCGAGAAGAAAGAGCATACGACATTGCTGCAGAAATTCATCTCCCAATTCAAGAGTTTTATGATTATAGTTCTGCTTATCGCTGCAGCAGTATCCGGCGTGACAGGATACATGAACGGCGAAGGGATTACAGATGCCCTAATCATTCTCGTGATTCTTGTCGCGAACGCAATAATAGGCGTGTTCCAGGAATCTAAGGCGGAGAAGTCGCTCGATGCTCTCGAAAAGCTCTCCGCTCCGCATTGCAAGGTGATACGCAACGGAGAACATCGTGTCATTGAATCAAGAGAGTTAGTCGTGGGCGATATCGTAGAGATAGAAACCGGTGATACGATACCTGCAGACCTACGTCTTACTGAAGCCGTGAACCTGAAAATTCAAGAGGCGGCGCTGACGGGTGAGTCCCTCCCTGTTGAAAAGAGAACGGATGTTATAACAAGCGAGGTGCTTGTCGGGGACAGGTCAAACATGGCTTTCGGCTCGTGCAACGTAACATACGGCAGAGGAAAAGGCGTTGTCGTAGCCATAGGGACGAATACCGAGGTTGGAGCTATCGCTTCCATGATTCAGTCGGTCCCCGATATTCGTACTCCTATGCAGGTCCGGCTCGACAAGCTCGGCAAGGTACTTGCGATAATCAGCCTCGTAATATGTTCAATAATATTTGTCATAGGACTCTGCTATGGCCGTGGAATAATGGATATGTTCATGACAGCCGTCAGTCTTGCGGTAGCTGCAATTCCCGAAGGGCTTCCGGCTGTATCTACAGTCGTTCTGGCGTTAGGCGTTCAACGGCTTGCCAAACAGAACGCAATCGTAAGAAATTTGCCCTCGGTCGAGACGCTCGGAAGCACTACTGTAATCTGTTCAGACAAGACAGGAACGCTTACAATGAACAGAATGACAGTTGTGGATGCATACCCTGCTCAATCGGAAAGGATGCTTGCCGTCGGAGTTTTGTGCAATGACACGATACAAGGCGAGAACGGTACTCTTATCGGAGACCCTACGGAGACCGCTATTGTAGAATATGCGAGTACGTTATCGTATGAGCAGGGCAAATGCAATGTATTGTTCCCTCGTTTAGCCGAGATACCTTTCGATTCTGAGCGGAAATTAATGACGACCATTCATAAGATTGACGACAAGGCCCTTCTTGTGGCTACAAAGGGGGGCTTTGACGAACTTATCGCCCGCTGCGACCGCATAAATGATAATGGAAAGGTAAGGCCCCTTGCCGACAAGGAAAAGATTGTGCTGGAGAACAATAACAGCGCAATGGCAGTCAAGGCCTTGCGTGTAATATCTATGGCATATAAAGAGATGAGAGTTAATGGCAATGACACTCAGAAGGAACTTGAAGAGGTTATGCGCAATGCGGAACGGGAACTTGTTTTTGCCGGTATGGTCGGCATGACTGACCCGCCCAGAAAAGAGGTGCGTATCGCAGTCGAGCAATGCAAGAATGCAGGAATAAAACCTGTCATGATTACAGGCGACCATAAGATTACCGCTGCAGCCATAGCACGCAGTCTTGACATCGCCGATGAGAATTCTGTGGTACTGACCGGCGCGGATATCGAAAAGATGTCCGAGAAAGAACTCTGCGATGCCGTCGGTTCGGTTTCCGTATTCGCAAGAGTCGCTCCGGAACATAAAGTGAGAATTGTAGAGGCTTTCCAAAAACAAGGCAATATAGTCGCTATGACTGGTGACGGCGTCAATGACGCCCCTGCCTTGAAACTGGCAAACATCGGCGTGGCTATGGGCATTACCGGAACGGACGTCTCTAAAGAGGCTGCGGATATGGTTCTTGCCGATGACAACTTCGCAACCATTGTACAGTCGGTACGTGAAGGACGCCGTATTTATGACAATCTTATAAAATCAATCCAATTCATGATTTCTACGAACTTGGGTGAGATTGTTCTTTTGCTTGTGGCAGTACTGTGTAATTTTGATATGCCTTTGTTGCCTATTCAGCTGCTTTTCATAAATCTCGTCGGCGACAGTCTTCCCTCCTTAGCGTTAAGCGTGGACCATGCCTCAAAAGATATAATGAGCCGTAATCCTATTGACCCTAAGCAAGGCATCTTTACAAAGTCATTCACAAGAAAGATTGCGACACAGGCTCTTATCATAGGCGGCATAACTATTGCGGCCTATCTATTAGGCTTGCGGCACTCTGTTGAAACAGCACGCACAATGACATTCGCTGTAATGATATTCTCCCAATTCACTATGATATTCAGCATACGAAGCGGCAACGCCTGGTTTACTCAGGGTTTCTTCAGTAACCGTTGGCTATGGGGCACAATTGCGTTGGTAATCGCCTTGACGTTGCTTGTCATGCTTGTTCCGGCAATGCAGTCCTTGTTTAAATTGACAACCTTGACTGCAATGCAATGGTGGATAGTTGTTGCCCTATCATTCGGAGTTCTGATGCTCAGTGAATTTTTCAAGTTGTTCCGCAGGGAGAAGAGGCGAAACTGCCGGAACTGAGTTTGTCGGCGACATGAGATACAATGATGGCATATGCCTACTGACACGTTTTGAGTCAGGAAGGCATATGTCATTTCTGCTTTTTGTATGTTACCGTAGCCAACACATTGAATATTGCGGCGAATACTCCCAATGCCGTAAAATTCTGCCACATGTCGGCAAGCGTCGTTCCCTTAAGATAGACCGAACGCAGTATGTCGATGAAATAGCGTGGAGGCAGGAAATAGGTTATCTTCTGCGCCCAGTCGGGCATTGAGTCCACGGGTGTCAGAAGGCCGCTCATGAGCATGAACATCATTATAAAAAAGAACATCACGAACATTGTCTGCTGCAAAGTGTCCGAGAAGTTGGCAATCATAAGACTGAAGCCTGAAATGACAAGAATGAAAAGCGCCGCGCCGAAGTAGATAAGCCCGACAGAGCCGGCAGGAGCGAGACCATAAACGAGCCATGCCACTGTCATCGCTACTGTAAGAACGAACATGCCTATAAGCCAGTACGGCACGAGCTTGGAAAGAGTAAACGTAAAGCGAGAGAGCGGAGTCACGTTTATCTGTTCTATGGAACCGTTCTCCTTTTCGCCTACAATGCTCAATGCCGGCAGGAAACCGCATACGAGTATGAACAGCATAATCATCAATGCCGGAATCATATAATGCCTGTAGTTGAGCGTGGGGTTATAGCTGTTCTTCACTGTTACAAGCTCCGTAATACCGGCAGGGCTCCTTTCGCCTTTAATCTCGGCAAGGGCGCGAGCGATTGTCTGCACCAAGTACTGCATTCCCAACCCGCCTTTAGTAGCATTAACGGCATTTGCGGTTATGCTTATGCGCTTGTTGCCGCCTATAGCCGTTTCACGTTCAAAATCGGACGGTATCTGCACTATTATATCGGCATCTCCCTCTTCCAGCGCATTCATCGCCTCGGAATACTCTGCGGTCACGGCTGCGAGTGACAAGTACTCAGATGCGTCAATATGAGATGCTATGCGGCGTGATGCCGTAGAGTTGTCAAGGTCTACAACCGCTACGTTCACGTTGCGTACATCCATTGTCATGATCAGAGGCATAATGAGCATAATCATTATAGGAAACATTATAATGAGCTTGGGCATAAAGGGGTTACGCTTTAGCTGGAGGAACTCCTTACGTATCAGAACTGAAAATGTACGCATCGCTTTTATTCGAGTTTGTCGTTGAACTTCTTTAGTGATACTGCAAGCAGCAGGGCTGTCATGGCAAGCAGTATTATACAGTCTTTCCATACAGCGATTATGGGCAAGCCTTGTATCATCATCTTTCTTATGGCGTCAATATACCACCTTGCGGGAACTATTGTCGATACGGCCTGGAAGAACTTTGGCAGGTTCTCTATAGGAAAGAGCAGCCCTGAAAGCATAAGTATGGGCATGAGCATTACCATTGCCGATATAAGCAGAGCCGCGACTTGTGTCTTCGTGATTGTGGAGACAAAAAGACCTAATGACAATGATAGTACAAGGTAAAGCAGAGACAGAGCGAATATGCCCCCTACTCCTCCGCTCATAGGCACTTCGAGCAGATAACGTGCCAACATCAATATCGTAACGAGTACAATACATGAAATTGTAAAGTACGGTATCATCTTTGCGAATATGATTTTGAACGGTCGTACGGGAGATACGAGAAGCACCTCCATTGTGCCGGTCTCCTTTTCACGTACGATTGACACGGATGTCATCATGGCGCATACGAGAATGAATATGGCGCCCATAATGCCCGGCACGAAATTGTACGCCGATTTCATCTGAGGATTGAACAGCATTCGTGTCTCGAACATCGCCTGCTCTGATGCCGACCCAAGCAGCACGCTCTGCAGGTACGCAGCTGCTGAGCCTGCCGTGTTCACGTTCGAAGCGTCGAGTATCAGCTCGATTACAGGCTTTACCGGCACTCCGCTCTTAGCCAGAGCGACGTTCCTGTCATATTCCGTGTCAAAGACTATAACAGCTGTCACCTTGCCCGAACGCAGATACTCGTCGGCCTGCTCCTCGTCGATATATCCCAAGAATGTGAAATAGTCGTTGCTTGCGAGACGTTCGACTGCCTCTTTGACGCCATCGCTGCGATGAGGGGCGACAATAGCCACATTGACATTGTTCACTTCGGTAGAGATTGCGAAGCCGAAGAGAATCATCAGTATGACAGGTATGAGCATTACTATGAGCATGGTGCGTTTATCACGCAGAATATGCAATGACTCCTTTTTTACGAATGAGATGAAATTGTTCTTCATAGGCTATTCTCCTCGTGTCGCGCCGCGTGCCAAGGTGCGGAAAACCTCATCCATTGAGCTTGCGGCGAATTGCTGTTTCAAATGTGCCGGCGTGTCAAGCGCGCGTACCTCTCCGTCCACCATTATCGATACACGTGAGCAGTATTCGGCCTCGTCCATGTAGTGTGTAGTTACAAAAATTGTAGTCCCTCGCTCCGTGGCTTCATATATGAGCTCCCAGAACTGCCGGCGGGTTATCGGGTCCACGCCTCCTGTCGGTTCGTCGAGAAAGACCACTTCGGGGTTATGAATAGTGGCTATGGCAAAGGCGAGTTTCTGTTTCCATCCGAGAGGAAGCGAGCCTACAAGGGTGTCACGCTCTTGTTCGAAGTTGAGTCTCCTGAGCAGTTTTACGGCACGCTCTTTCGTGTCCGCTCTTCCGAGACCATATATTCCGGCAAAGAGGTCGATGTTCTCCCAGACGGTCAAATCATTGTACAATGAGAATTTCTGGCTCATGTAGCCTATGTGCCTCTTAATCTCTTCGCTCTGGCTTATTATATCGTACCCGGCAACGCTCCCGCTGCCCGATGTGGGATAGCTCAAGCCGCACAGCATGCGCATGGCAGTTGTCTTTCCTGCTCCGTTGGCGCCGAGAAAACCGAATATTTCCCCTCTCCGGACATCGAACGATACGTTATCTACAGCTGTAAAACTGCCGAACTTTTTCGTCAGGTTGCGTACTGATATTACTATATCTTTCATTGTTTCATCAGTTTAATGAACATATCCTCGATTGTCGGTTCTACAGGCTCTATGAAAAAACCTTCAAATCCGTCAAAGTCTTTCTTGAAGTTATCGAGATTGAATTCACTATCGGCAACAAGGTGGTGCGATTCTCCGAACGGGTAGCAATCCTCTACTCCTCGGGCCTTTCTTGCCTCTTCGAGCAGAGCGAACATGTTCTTCGCCTTTATGCCGTAGAGAGGCGAACGGAATCCATTGACGATGCCTGTAGGCGTGTCAATGCCTAATATACGCCCTTCGTTGCACAGGGCTATTCTGTCGCAACGTGACGCTTCGTCCATATAAGGCGTTGAGACAAGTATTGTTATCCCCTTCTCTTTCAGCCTCTGCAGCATGTCCCAGAACTCTTTTCGTGAAACGGCGTCCACGCCTGTTGTAGGCTCGTCCAGGAAAAGCACTTTCGGGCGGTGTATAAGAGCGCACGAGAGAGCGAGCTTCTGCTTCATTCCTCCCGACAGCTTGCCTGCCCTGCGCTCCCTGAAAGGCTCTATCTGTTTGTATATGGGCGCTACAAGGTCGTACGACTCCTCGACCGTTACGTTGAACAGCGCCGCAAAGAAATTCAGGTTCTCTTCTACGGTAAGGTCGGGGTACAACGAGAACCTTCCGGGCATATAGCCCACGCACGAGCGTATCGCATGGTATTCCTTTACAATGTCGTAACCTGCAAGCGAAGCGCTTCCCGAATCGGGGGCTATGAGCGTGGCAAGCAGGCGGAAGAGCGTAGTCTTTCCTGCGCCGTCGGGCCCGATAAGGCCGAACAGCTCGCCCTCTTGCACCTCTAACGACACTTCATTTACAGCCTTCAGCTTGCCGTAGCTCTTGGATATTTTTCTTACCTCTATGGCATTCATATTATAGTATCACTTCGCCCGCAAGGCCTATTTTCAGTTTTCCGTCGTTCTTTACCGCTATCTTCACGGCATATACAAGATTCGCGCGTGAATTGCGTGTCTGAATTGTTTTTGGAGTGAACTCGCACTCTTCGGAAATCCATTTTATCTCGCCTTCGTACTCATACCTTTCGTCACCGCCGAAATCGGCAATTATGGTTACCTTGTCGCCTAAATTTACTTTAGAGAGCTGTTCCGACGTGAAATATGCTCTCAGGTACATGTTTTCAAGGTCAGCAACCTTAAGCAAGGGCTTGCCCGCCGCAGCGAGTTCGCCGGCATGGGCATATTTCACAAGCACGGTCCCGTTTATCGGCGATACTATGCGGCATTTGGATATACGGTCGCCGAGAGCGGCAATCTGCGCCTCTAAGGCGGCTGCATTGTTGTTTATTGTAGCGGTATTCTTGTCGAGAGTGGACAATGTGGCCTCCAATTGGCTCTCAAGCACTCTGATGTGCGCTTCAATGTCATCGTACTGCTTTTGCGTGGCAGCGCCCTCGCTTAGCATGTTCTTGACACGCTGCAGCTCGCTCTTCTGCTTGCCTATCTGTTCCTTTACCGATGCGACCTGCTTCCTGACATCGGGACGTGAGCCGAGCAATGCCGCCTGCTGGGCGATAAGCTGCTTGCGTTGCAGATGCAGCTGAACGCTGTCTATTTCCCCTATTGTCTCGTTCTGTGTCACACTCTTGCCTTCGTCTGCCGTAAAAGCAAGAATGCGTCCTGTAGCTTCGGAAGATATGACAATCTCGGTCGCCTCGAAAGTTCCCTGAGCATCGAATGTCTCTTTGTTGCTGCATGAGAATGCAAGCATCGCTATGGCGATATATGCTACTTTTTTCATAGTTTATTGGTTTAATGTTGTTTTCAGTTTGTATATTGCCTGCAGCAGCTCTACCCTATGTCTGCTGCGGTTAAGCATCGCTGTCGTCTCGTCTGTAATCTTCTGCAGGAGCTCGGTCGCGTCAATGACTCCGTTGTCGAGCTTTGACTCGGCGGCCTTGCGCACAGAACTGCGAAGCTCCACGATGCGGTCGTCGTTCTCTATCGCCTTACGCAGACGTGCAATCTCTCCGTCTTCCTGAGCGGTCTGCAAGCCGGTGTTGAACATGAAGACATCACGTTGCAGAGCTATCTGACGCTTTGCGGCATTCAGTTTCTCGAGATTGTTCTTTTGAGTGTAGAATGCTCCGATGTTCCACTGCATGCGGACACCGACTATAGCATTCAGAGTCCACTCGCTCGATACCATGCTCTTGAACATATCCAACCCCGGATAGCCGTAATATCCTTGCGCAAAGGCGCTGAACCGTGGCATTACCGCAGACTTGACTGCTTTTCGCTGAGCCTCGACCTTCCTTTCCTGAGCGTCGAACATCGCAAGTTCCGGGCGTGCCGAATTGCGGCTCGCCACTTCGGGCATCGCCGGCCATTCGAGTCGTTCGCTTTCGAGTTCTTTCCCTATGAGAATCTCTAACATATTAACGTAGCTTGCCCGTGACGTCTCGACTTGCACGAGTGTCTGTTGCGCCGTAAGCAATTCTGCCTCTACGGCGTCTGCGTCGGACTGAGTAGCGACACCGTTGCTATAAAGGGAACGCAGACGATTGAGATTGCTTTCGAGCAAGTTTATCATCGCTTCGGTTTGCTCTTTGCGTTCATCGAGAAGCAGAATTCCGAAGTATAGATTATCCACTCTTGACTGCAGTTCATAGAGCGACACCTCCAGACGGTTGCGTTGTTCGGCCGCCTCGGCTTTGCTTATAGCACGGTTGGCGGAATATAGACCGCCGTCCCAAATGTTCTGCGAAACATCAATGGCCACTTTATACTGGTCCTTGCGTATTCCGTTCATATCCATTCCATTCGCCGCAAGTATTGACTTGAATGCGTCGGGATAGGCCGGCGTTGCCGTCTGATAAGTCGCTTGACCCGACAGAGCGACCTGCGGTATCCATGCACGCGCGGCATTGGAGAGGTTGTACTGTTCGGTCTCTGCGATAAGGTCGTACTGTCTTGTCTCAGGATAGTGTTCGCGCGCCAGTCTTCGGCACTCTTCGAGCGATTGGGCGTTTGCGGCGGTAACTGCGAACAGGGCGAACAATGTAGTAAGAAATGATTTCATAGCTGTTATCTCTTTATTCTGTGCAATATCGTTTCTATGTTCTCGGCCTTGCGTTGCGAGAGGAACCTTTCACGCTCCTCTCCCAGCTCCCCTATCAGAGGCCTCATGAACGGAAAAGTGACTATAGCGAATATATTCAGCGATACGATGCTCATAAGAAGCATTCTTACATCAATATGTACTATCTCGCCTCTTTCCGCTGCATTGTCAATGTCCTGCTGAAGCCCGCTGAAAAGGTCAGTTGCCAAATTTTTCATCTTGTTCTGCAGCATGGCGTACCTTTCGGGGCGTGACAGCACCTCGTTTATTACAAAGAGCGGAAGCTTGGAATTTTGGGCTACAAAGTCGAAGTGTGCCGAAATTCCGCTTTTCAAGCGTTCTACTACAGGCAATGACGGGTCGCCTATTACAGCAAGCATGGATTGCAGCATCAAACGGAATTTTTCATCCACAATACGTTCAAAGAGGCTCTCTTTGGTACGAAAATAGTAATGAAGCATTGCGTGCGTGACGCCTGCGGCCTTTGCTATTGAGGTTGTCCTGGCGCCTTCGTATCCTTTTGAGAGGAATTCTTGTTCGGCAGCCGCAAGAATCTCCTGCTCCTTGCCTTGTTTATTATTCTCTTTCATTTACAGAATGTCAGTAGCTTAACAAATTTATTTAACAATCTTGTTGGTCGCAAAGGTAAGTATTCCTAATAAACTTCCAAACAAATTGGTGTTAAATTTAAAAAGAGGGTGACCAAAAAGGCGCACCCTTTTTTCGGACCTTATGTACTTGATATAGTACATTAAACTGATTGATAACGAGTTAGAGATAATGACCCGTACGGTCAAAAGCCGTATAAACATTAATTTGCTGGGCAACCTACTCTTTCCATGTAGGCTTCTATGTAGGCTAATTTGTA
>JAFTRV010000080.1 GCA_017462065.1 Bacteroidaceae bacterium | reverse complement strand
GAATAAAAGATAACTGGCTAAGGTTAAGTTGCAATAAGAATGAAACATTCTATTCCCACCAGACTTTGCTTGTGAGCCATAATCTCTCAACCCTAAACTCTCAACTCTCAACTTTGACAATGCCGTCTTATCGCAACCTAAGCGGTGCGACGTTGCGGCACTACGATTGACGAGATGCTTCGCTTCGTTGCACTCCACTCAAGCATGACACGCATCGCAAGGCATTTGTCATCCTCGAACGGAACGCAGTGAAGTGAAAACAGCGAGTAAGCAAGCGGGCGTAAATTCATTTACGCACTCAGCGAACGGAAGCAGTTTCGACGAAGTCAAAACAGCGAGTAAGCAAGCGAAAGCCAAGTTTACTTGAGCTTTTACAGCAAGCGAAAGCTGTTTCGCCGTAGGCAGTGGATCTCAAAAACTGCAAGCGAAAGCTGTTTCGCCGCAGGCAGTGCATCTCCGTTTTCACCTTTAACCCCTCTCTGAGGGTTTGAAGGTGCTCTATAAGGTTATCTCGCCGGCGATGTCTTGGCTCATGAGGCGGCGTATCTCTTCAACGGGAAGCCCTGTTCCAAGAAGGTACATCAGTTTTGTCAGCGCTGCCTCTACTGTGGAGTCCTTGCCGCTTATGACGCCTGCTTGCAAAAGCTGCAGGCCTGTCTCGTAGCGTTCCATGTGTACGCTGCCGCCTGCGCATTGGGTGATATTGATAATGATTTTGCCCTCGGCGGTCGCTTTGGAAAGGGCGTCTATGAGCCATTTCTTCTGCGGTGCGTTGCCCGCTCCGAATGTACGGAATATGACTCCTTTGAGCTCGCTTGCGCCAAGAAGCTTCTCTACGACCTCTTTCTGTATGCCGGGGAATAGCGAGAATATTATGATGTTGCTGTTGTACTCGTGGTGCGCTTTAAGCTTAAGCCCGGGAAGGTATCTCTTTATGTTGTTCGGGAAGAATTGTATGTCTGTCCCTGCTGTGGCAAGCAGTGGGTAGTTGTTCGAGCCGAACGCTCCGAAGCTCTCTGAATTGATTTTTGTGGTACGGTTGCCGCGCATGAGCTTGTCGTTGAAGAATACGCATACCTCGGGTACGACAGGCGTGCCGTCGGGGTGTTTCGACGCCGCTATCTCTATGGCTGTTATCAGGTTCTCCTTGCCGTCGGTGCGTAAAGCGCCTATCGGCAGCTGGCTGCCTGTGAGTATGACGGGTTTCATAAGGTCCTCGAGCATGAAGCTGAGCGCCGATGCGGTAAATGACATCGTATCGGTGCCGTGCAGTATCACGAAGCCGTCGTACTTGTCATAGTTGCTGTCGATGATTGTGACTATGCGGCTCCACATCGCCGGCTCCATGTCCGACGAGTCAATGGGCGGGTTGAACGTTATTGCGTCAATGGCAACCTTGAACTCTTTTAGCTCGGGAACATGGTTGAGCAGGTGGTCGAAATTGAAGCTCTCCAACGCTCCTGTATCGGGGTTCTTTATCATTCCTATCGTTCCGCCGGTATAAATGATGAGTATCGATGTGGTGTTCCTGCTCATATCTGTATCAAATGATGTCTTTAATATCCAACAAGTGGGCTGCTTCATATGTTGGCTTGAACGTGTGCCCGCTCTTTCCTTTGGGGTTGTAGTAGAGCTGGTCCATGCCTATGTTTGCGGCTCCGGCGATGTCGGTGTCGAACATGTCGCCTATCATAAGGCTCTCGTCGAGCTTTGAGCCGCTCTCTCTCAGCGCATATTCATACAGCTGCGGGTTGGGCTTGTTCACGCCGATGTCGTCCGACAGTATCAGCTTCTCAAAGTAGTGCAGTATGCCTGCTGTACGCATCTTGTGCGACTGCAGCTCCTTAAAGCCGTTGGAAAGGATGAATAGCCTGTATTTCGGCGCAAGGTACTCGAGCAGCTCTATGGCTCCCGGCATCAGCTTGTTCTTTGTGGGGATGCGGCTCAGGGCCTCTCTGCAGAACGTGTCGGCGAGCTGTTGGTCATTAACCCCCACGCATTCAAGCGGGTAGCTGTATCGTCTTTTGTTCAGCTCCTCTTTGGTAATCTTGCCCTCGCCGTATATACGCCACAGCTCAAGGTTGTACGGCTCGTACAGTGCCATGTACTGCTCGAACGAGTCGAAATACCGCTCGTAGCGCAGCAGCTCGTACGTCTCCTTGAACGACTCTCTCGAAGCGCCCGAAAAATCATAAAGCGTGTCGTCGAGGTCTATGAAAAGGCTTTTGTATTGTCGCATCTTTACTCTACGCTCTCCTCTTGCCCGGCTTCGCTGTTCCGCAGCTCCCTTTCTCTCAAAGCCTGGTGGTAGCACTCCCTGCATAGCGGCTCGTACTCGGCTTTTTCGCCAAGCAGCACCTGCTTGTCGCCGCTTACCAAACGGTGCGACACGTATGCAAGGTTACCGCATTTCACGCATATCGCATGCACTTTCGTCACCTCGTCGGCAATGGCCATGAGCGCAGGCATCGGGCCGAACGGCTGGCACTTGAAGTCCATGTCAAGGCCTGCGATGATGACACGTGTGCCTCGGCGGGCAAGCTCTTCGCATACCTGGACAAGGTCGCTGTCAAAGAACTGCGCCTCGTCGATGCCGACAACGTCTACGTCGGTGGCAAGCAGCAGAATGCTTGACGACGACTCGATCGGGGTCGATAGAATGTGGTTGCTGTCGTGCGAAACGACCTCGACGTCGGAATAGCGCGTGTCGAGCGCCGGCTTGAATATCTCTACCTTCTGACGGGCGAATTTCGCTCTCTTGAGCCTGCGTATCAGCTCCTCGGTCTTGCCCGAGAACATCGAGCCGCAAACTACCTCTATGCGTCCTCGACGCATCGTCTCCATCTGGTTGAATTCTGAAAATCTGTTCATATTATGTTGTGTTGTCTTCGAACTTCAGCTCAAAGTTAGCGACAAACGAGCGAGAAATACAAAGCTTGCTTTGGTATTTATCACAGCGAGTGCAGGAAATCTTCGAGCTTCAGCTCAAAGATACTCAATTATGCGTGAAAACAAATTTTTAATGCTTATAAGTTATTAACAAGTTATAGCATACGAGCGAAAAAAAGCGGCGAGTTTAATTCCGTCTTTCTATTATTTGTATTTAATTTGCATCGGTAAATGGTTTGTGCTGCATAAAGTACATGAAAATTTCTGTTTTATGGGAATGCTATATATTGTTCCTACTCCGGTAGGAAATCTCGAAGATATCACGCTGCGTGCCGTGCGTCTGCTTAAGGAGGCCGACTTCGTCCTTGCCGAGGACACCCGTACGTCGGCCAAGCTGCTTAAGCATCTCGACATTCAGGTGCCTATGTATTCGCACCATAAGTTCAACGAGCATAAGACTGCGGCTTCGCTTGTAGAGCGTATACGCAACAGCGAGCGTCATGTGGCTCTTATATCCGACGCCGGCACCCCCGGAATCTCGGACCCGGGCTTCTTCTTGGTGCGCGAGTGCGTGAAGAACGATGTCGAGGTGCAGTGCCTGCCGGGAGCTACGGCGTTCGTGCCGGCGCTTGTATGCTCGGGCCTTCCGTGCGATAAGTTTGTCTTCGAAGGCTTCCTGCCACAGAAGAAGGGCCGTCAGACACGCTTGAACTTCCTTAAGGACGAGCAGCGTACTATTGTCTTCTATGAGTCGCCCTACAGGGTGGTGAAGAGCCTTGCTCAGCTTGCCGAGGTTTTCGGGGCCGACCGCCGGGCCGCTGCCGTGCGTGAGATATCGAAGCTGCACGAGGAGTGCGTGCGAGGAACGCTTGCTGAACTCGTGAAGCATTTTACCGACAACGAGCCGCGCGGAGAATTTGTCCTCCTCGTCAGCGGAGTGGACGATGCGAGACACAGCAACGAAGAGTAACGAATTAATATCCTGCAATATGAAACAGAATGAGGTTACATTAGGACGTTTCCTGCGTATAGTGCTTATGCTGCTTGCGTTAGGGCTGGCATATGTCGCTCTCGACAGCTTGAGCGGAATTCTATTGCCGTTTGCCATTGC
The DNA here is from genome assembly GCA_017462065.1 of Bacteroidaceae bacterium. GTDB lineage: Bacteria > Bacteroidota > Bacteroidia > Bacteroidales > Bacteroidaceae > HGM04593. The sequence continues at coordinate 2,794 of JAFTRV010000080.1, read as the reverse complement.
ATGGCTGCTTGCGTATTTCATTAACCCGCTTGTAAACTTCTTCCAGCAAAAGCTGCGTTTCAAGTACAGGCTCTTGTCAATGGTCGCAGCTCTCTCTCTTATAGCTGTCGTGCTGTTCGGTGTCGGCTGGCTCGTCATACCTTCGATAATATCGGAGTTTGAGGTGCTGAAGGACTTTACAGTGAACTTCTTGAGCAAGAATCTCGGAAACACGACTATCCCGGCTCCTGTAGCAGAGTTCTTCAGGGAGATGTTCAGCGATAACGAAGTGGCTAACATAGTGCAGAGCACAAGCAGCAGCGATATCCTGTCGCTCATAGGCGACCGTCTGCATGGCGTTGTCACGGGCACGATAAATGTGTTCAGCGGGCTGTTTACGATGTGTATAACACTGCTTTACCTGATATTCATCCTGCTCGACTTCGAACGCCTTTCAAGAAGCTGGAAACCTTATGTTCCCAAGAAGTGGCGAGGCATTGTGGGCAAGCTTTGGGCCGACCTTGTAGGCGGCATGAACCAGTATTTCCGTGGCCAGTCATTGGTGGCGTTGTGCGTGGGAGTGCTTTATTCAACAGGTTTCGTGATAATAGATTTCCCTGCGGCGATAGCTTTCGGCATCTTCATCGGAATACTTAACCTTGTGCCTTATCTGCAGCTGATATCTGTTGCTCCTATGGTGCTTCTCGCTGTTCTAAAGGCTGCGAGTACGGGCGGCGACTTCTGGCTCATACTTCTCTCGGCATGTATTGTGCTGCTGGTGGTGCAAGTAATTCAGGATATGCTAATAGTGCCTTATATCATGCGTCGAAGAATGAACCTGCACCCTGCTATAATTCTTCTCTCGCTCTCTATCTGGGGGCATCTGCTGGGCCTTCTCGGCATGATTGTGGCATTGCCGCTTACAATGATTCTGCTTGCTTACCTCAAGCGTTACCACGAGATTGCGGAGGAATCGAAGTCGGACGAAGAGGTAATCCTGAAGCATGCGATTGACAGCGCAAAAGTGGGAAAGAACAGGGATTAACGTTTAACGATTAACGAGTAACGTTTAACGATTAGCGAGGAGCGAGTAAAGTTTAGGGTTGAGAGTTTAGAGTTGAGAGATTATCTCCCGTAGTCACCCTTAGCCCCCTTAGTCGCCCTTGGTCTTCCTTAGTTGCCCTTGATTATCCTTAGTCACCTTTGACTTTTCATTTGTCATGCTTGAGCGAAAGCTGTTTCGACTTTATTTCAACAGTTTCTTGATTACGTTCGCATAACCGCATCTGCGGCATAGCGGCTCTACTGCCGTATGCTTTGTGAAACCGTCGTAAATTGCCTTCGCCCGTGGCGAAGCGAGTATCTCGTCGAGCTGCTGCTCAAAAAGATTACCCAGCCCGATGGCGCCGGCGCTGTCGAGGCAGCAAGGAACGACCGTGCCGTCCACAAGCACGCCAATTTGGTTACGCAAGGCATAACAAAAGGCCTCTTCATCGGCGTTTTCCGCCCTGTCGCCGTCGGGCCATTCGAACATGCGGCCATATTCAATATATATATTCTCAGCGACCCTCCAGCCGTCGTGACGTTGCGTCCAGGGAACGGGAACATAATTCGACACAAGAGATAGCAGACGCTCGTTATCCTTGTCGTAGCCGCCCTGATTCCATAAACGAAGCACTATAATCACCCCTTTCGACGCCGCTGCGAGGGAAAAACGCATGACATCGTCTATGTACTGCTCGGGATTCTCCTTTCCGTTGCCTTCGTGAGAATGGAGGGATATCTGCACCTTATGCGGGAGAGCGTCAAGCACGGCCTGCGCACGGGATAGAAGCGTGCCGTTCGTTGTCAGCACAGGTATAAATCCCTTATTACGTGCCATAACGATGAATTCAGGCAGGTGAGCGTGCAACAGCGGCTCGCCCATAAGGTGAAAATAGAGAAACTTCACCTTGCCTTGTAGGCGTGATGTGAGTTCGTCGAATTCATCGGGCGAAAGAGAACGCTTCGGCCTCGATGTCTTAGGACAGAAAAGACAATCGAGGTTGCAGATGTTCGTTATTTCAAGATAACAGCGGGTAATCATTCTTAAATGGTTGTACAGAGCAAAAATAGCATATTGCAGTCTTACATGCAAAGGGTGTACGGTAAAATAAATATAAAAACCAAACCCGATAGCTTGACGAATCAGGGGCTACCGGGAATAAACAGTGCAAATATAATACTTTCTTATTATCTGGCTACAGAGTGGTTATAATTTATCTATTTCTTTGATTACGCTATCTGGCTTTTCTACAATTTTCAGTAATTTATTCGCGTCATATCCCATATAGGTAAAATATGTCTTGATTAAATCATAGTGTTTGACAACATATTGGGTACTTAAATTCTTCGATTTATCAAAACAGATTGGTTCGTGATGTGCTATACGGTTGCGTGGTTCTCGTATGGCACAGAGGTCATTATATACTTCTTTCCGTGTTAGACCTTTTCTCTTATTAGGGATACCACCTATCCTATAATTTTTTTTGTGAAAAGGTAAGTCCAAAATCCAAAATTAAAGGTGGCAACCATTTTGTCTGCACTGTATATTCCTTTTTTCTTATATTCATTCTGTGCATCGGATAATTCTTTTGCATCATATGCGAGCAACATTCCGGGTGCAGTTGAATTTACTATCCAATCTTTGTCATTGAATTGTTGTGAATAGTGGTTATGTATCGCATTACGCAATGCTATTTCAAACATTCCTATTACACCAAATAATCGTTGGCTTAATTTAAGGTTGTGATGATATAATTGTAAAGTTCTTTGT
>JAFTRV010000079.1 GCA_017462065.1 Bacteroidaceae bacterium | reverse complement strand
TAGGAATCTCACTTACAGATAAAACTCATTTGAGAGACCTCTTCGACAAATCAAATATCAACAATGTCAATGAACGATTCGGTTCTAGTGAACCAAGTTTATTTAAATTTTAATCGTCCACTTTTTTAGTGGACACTAGTGTTTTAATATAGAGAAGGAAGACTTTCTCGCTCTTAAAATGAGTAATCAGTTACGAAGCACATGCAATGCAAAACATTGACTATTCCTTAGCTCAACGAGAACTAACCATAGAAACAAACATAGGTCCAATAAACATTTGCACAGAAGAACTTTGTTTCTCTTGGCATGAGTTCCAGAAACTAATCGGCAATAGCTTGATTATCACAACCCGTACGTGCCGCCACTGCACTGCCGGACAAGCGACGAGCTTCAGTTTTTCACCCTCTGTGGTTTCATATTTCGTCAATGTCTCAACTATGCCGATTTCGCAGCGGTGCATAGTTGAAACAGATTTTAACACCTTATTAAGGGTTTTTATTTATATAGAGTTTGTTTTTTTTCTCTTTTATCATACTTTTGCCATAATTAAGGCTAAATTTTGCCAAAATTAAAGTATCTTGGCTTAAACAAACTTTACAACTATGAAAAAAGGTCTATTATTGGCTATGATAGCTGTTATTGCATCGTTTAACGCATCAATAGCACAGCAAAAGACGACTCTGAGCGCACAAATTTATGGTTACCAAAGAGATATGGTATATTTCGATTGTGTGCAGACACCTCTTATAGCCCAAGAATTCTACACAAACCCCGGCGAGGAGCATATCTACAGCTTCGAGTGCGACAGGCTTGTATGCATAACTATCAACGGACGCACCAATGTCCTGCTGCAGCCCGGCGACAGCCTTCATGTAGACATAAACTACGACGGCAAGGATGTCGAGGTGGAGTACAGCGGAACAGAACGTGCCGTGAACAACAACAAGCTCCTCAAGAGCATTGACAACCTGAAACGTGACCTTCGTTACAAGAGCCAGCTTCTCGGTTGCGTCGCTCTCGACATCAAGCCTCAGAAGAGAATCGACGACTCGCGTATTCTGCAGGAGAGAGTGAAAGCTCTGCTCGAGAACAGCCCTGCAAGCGAAGAGGCCAAGAATTACGCAATGGCAATAAACGATTACGATGTATACATGTCGTTCATCGAATACCCCGCCATGTACGCGAGTGTCCGCAGCGTAGAGATTGAGAAACAGGATATTGGCGACTATTGGAACATCACTGAAGGATATATTCCAAGAAATGACGCCGAGGCCATGCTTTGCCCTGAATACGCAAGCCTGCTCATGCGCTACTGCTTCTACATGAACGAAAAGGCCGCTAAGGAGAAAGGCGAGAAATACGCCATGCCGGCACGAATGGAGGATATGTACAAGGAGCTTGCCTCTTTCTACGATAGCGAGCAGAGAGACTTCACATTATATACCCTGCTTTGCAACTTCATCAGACAAGGCAAGGAGATTGAAAGAGCCGACGCTCTCTACAAGGACTACATCGAGAAATACAACAAGGACGAGTTCTATAAGAACATTCTCGACTCCCTCTTACAGTAAGAATTCATTAACACATGACAACTCATATGAGAAAAACGGACCGCAAACTCAGTTTTTTCTGCAAAGTATCCTTAATAATATTCGCCCTTCTGTTCAATTACTCTGCAGCGAACGCTCAGGAGGCTGCAAGCTGGAAGGAGAAAGAGATTACTTTGCGAGTAAGCAACCAGCCTTTAGGCAAGGTGCTTGAGATGGTTGCAGAGGCTGCAGGGGCCAAGATTACGCTTCAAGGCGTAACGCTTTGGAACATCGGCAAGCACACAAGCATTGCAGTAAAGAGCAAGCCGCTCGACAAGGTTATAGGCGACCTTATCGGCGACCAGAACGTAAGAATACGCTACGAAGGCAACAAACAGATTATAATCGAGCCGTTCGAGCATGAGGAGAACACCAAAGTCGAGTTCAACGTTTCGGGACAGGTGCTTGACAGGGATACACAAGAGCCTCTTATAGGCGCAACGGTGTTGATTACCGACGGTTCGAGCAAGACCGCCGGACAGGCCGCTAAGGGATGCATCACCGACCTGGACGGAAAGTTCAGCCTCCGCATCAGCAAAAAGGAGTCGATAAACATATCGTATGTCGGCTATGAAACCGTTTCGAAGCAGATTACAAAGCCCGAAGCGAACCTTGTCATCGAGCTGAAGCCAAGCATTGAGTTCGACGAGGTTGTCATCACCGGTATCAGCCGCCGCAGCAAGAACAGCTTTACAGGAAACTATGTCGAGGTAAAGGGCGACGAGCTGCGCAAGATGAACCCTACAAGCATTCTCAAAGGCTTGCAATTCTTTGACCCGAGCTTCAAGATTATCGAGAACAACGACAAAGGCTCAGACCCTAACGCAGAGCCCGACTTCCAGATTCGAGGCGACCAGTCTTTGGGTACCACTACCCAAATGAACAGCATGGACCTTATGCTTGACAACGTTTCGAGCCGTCCGAACACCCCGCTGTTCGTGCTTGACGGCTTCATAGTGCCCATGAGCAGAATTCTGGACATGGACCCCGAGCGTGTCGAGAGCATAACAATCCTGAAGGACGCGGCAGCGACATCGGTTTACGGCTCACGTGCCGCAAACGGCGTTGTCGTTGTCGAGAGCAAGGTAGCCCCAGACGGAGCCTTGTCGGTTTCGTACAACGGTACAATGACCATTCAGACACCGGACCTTACCGACTACAATATGATGAATGCGGCAGACAAGCTCGACACGGAATGGAGAGCCGGGCTGTATGACCCCAATGACGCCGATGACATGAACTTGTATAACAAGTACCTCCGTTATGTATTGGGCGGAGTAGACACATATTGGCTCTCCAAGCCATTGCGTACCGCAGTGCAGCACCGTCACTCGGCAAGCGTTGCCGGTGGCACGGACGTGTTCCGCTACAGTCTCGACCTTAACTTGGCGATGCAGCCCGGTGTCATGAAGGAGTCTTCGAACCAGACAAAAGGCGTGAACTTCAACATGACCTACCTGAAAAACAAGTTCACCATGCGCGCGAACATCAACCTCTCCGAGTCGGACAGCAAGAATTCTCCCTACGGAGCGTTCTCGAAATACACATCACTGAACCCTTATTATATACCGCTCAACGAGGATGGTTCACAGAAGAAGGTGCTTGACAACAATGTTGTCAGCGGACAGAGCCGAATAATCACGAACCCGCTCTATGACGCCACCGTCGGGATAAAGGATGTCACCAACAGCCTTTCGATAGCGACCAACCTCAGTCTGGAATACTCCATCCTCAAGAATTTGCGTATAACGGAACAGCTGTCGTACACACGAGGCATGGCAGGCACAGACAGATTCCTGCCGGCAGACCATACATCGTTCGAGCTGGAGGATGATCTCACTCGCAAAGGAAGCTACTTCAAGAGTACCGGAACATGTCGTCATGGTCAAGCAACTTCGGTATCAACTACAACCTTGTAGTAGGCAAGCACCTTTTGAGCGCCTTCGGAAACTGGACCGTAAGCGAGGACCGCAACGATTATGTAAACCTTTCGGCCACAGGATACCCCGACAAGCACATGGACGAGTTCATATTCGGAAACAAGATGGAGACGAGCATGAACGGCATTGGTACGGAGAACATTTCACGCTCGATAGGACTTATCGGTCAGTTGTCCTACAGCTATGACAACCGCTATTCGCTCGACGCCAATATCAGCGGCGAGGCCTCTTCGCGCTACGCCAACCATGAGCTTGTGCCGTTCTGGTCGGTCGGCGCCCGTTGGAATGCCCACAACGAGAAATGGTTGCAGGGATACGTCTCAAACCTGGTGCTGCGAGGCAGCTACGGCATCACAGGCGAACAGAACTTCAGCCCGGCAGACGCTATCGAGTATTACAGCTATTCGGGCAGTATGAAGCCATACCAGTCGTTTCCTGTTCTTGGAGCATTGCTTCAGGCTCTCAACAACACGCAGTTGAGCTGGGCGCAGACACACAACACGAGCATTGCCATTGACTTCGGCTTCTGGAAGAACAGAGTGAACGTAAGCTTCAACTACTACAACAACATCACGAAGGAGCTGCTTACAAGCTACGACCTTGCTCCCTCTACCGGTTTCTCTACTATGGTAATGAATGCGGGAGAGCTGCAGAACAGAGGCTTTGACGCTTCGCTGAACATCATAGCGATACAGAACCTGCGCAAGGAGTTCTTCTGGACAATCAACGCCAACGCCAACCATAACAGGAACAAGATTCTTAAGCTGTCGGAGTACCTTAAGAAAATGAATGAGGCGCAGATGAATTCTGCGAACGCGCCATTGCCGCAGTTCCGTGAAGGAGAGTCTACTACGACATTGTACGTAGTGCGTTCTTTAGGCGTGGACCCGGTGACAGGCAAAGAGGTTTACTTGAAGCGTGACGGCTCGAAGACCTTCGTATGGGACGCCAATGACAAAGTGCCTGTAGGCGACACCAACCCTATAATAAGCGGTACCGTTTCGACAAGCATCAACTGGAAAGACCTCTCATGCTCGCTCGGCTTCACATACAAGTACGGCGGAATTGTATATAACCAGACCCTTGTCGATAAGATCGAGAACCAGAACGTGGCATACAACCTCGACTACAGAGCAGGCCAGGGACGTTGGGAGAGCCCGGGCAACGTGACAAGCTACGTACGCTTCAGCCCTACAGGAACGAACACGCCCGCAAGCACCCGTTTCATCATGGACGATGACGAGATTAGGTTTGCGACTATAAACGTAGGCTACAGAATGAGAAGCGACAAGTTCAAGTTCCTCAACAGCGCGGCTATCGACGTGCTGGCGCTGAACTTCACGACAAACGACATTGCACGAATATCACGCATCAGAATGGAGCGTGGCCTGAGCTACCCGTTCGCACGCTCATACACCCTCTCGCTATCTGTGATATTCAAATAACCGCACTTTAACAGACTACTCAAGATGAAAAAGAAGATAATATATATGATTGTAGCCGGAATGATAAGTTCATTCTCTCTCAGCTCTTGCTCTGAATGGCTGGACGTAGCCCCGAAGACCGACCTGCCCGCAGAGGAGCTTTTCGAGACCGAGAACGGCTTCATGAGCGCATTGGCAGGCCTTTATATCACAATGACAGCCGAAGACACATACGGCAAGAATCTCAGTTTCGGCCTTGTAGAACAGCTTGCGCAGATGTACGACAAACTGCCCGACGGCACTACGGACCCAAAGAGCGTTTACATATATGACAATGAGACAAGCGGCGCTTTCAACACAAAGAACACCCTTGCCAACTTGTGGATGGGACAGTACCACATCATCGCCAACGCCAACAACCTGTTGAAGTGGCTCGACCTCAACGGCGAGGCTGTCATAAGCGACTCTACGACACGAAACATGATAAAAGGCGAAGCTTATGCCATAAGAGCCTACCTGCACTTCGACCTTCTGCGCGGCTGGGGCCCCATGAACTACGCCGGCAACGCAAAAGGACAGGATATGAAATGCATGCCTTACCGCAAGGTTGCCGACAGTTCGAAACAGCCGTTATTGGCAGCGAAAGACGTGGTAAAGAACATAACGGACGACCTCTTGACGGCAAAGAGACTGCTGAGCCATGAAAAGGAGATCTCACTGAGCTATTACGAGACATCGGACCGTCGCTTCCGCTTCAACTACCACGCTGTCAATGCTACGCTTGCGCGCGTATACAACTATGCGGGCAATAAGGAGGAAGCCAAGAAGTGCGCTATGGAGGTTATTGACAACTGCGGTCTTGAACTGCAGAGCGGAAACAATGACGACCCAATTCTTTCAAATGAGGTTATATGCGGCCTGAGCATGCACGAGATGAGCAACTTCATGTCGGAATATTTTTCGGGCGGCGATAAGATGAATACGAAGTACTACATCAAGCAGGCCACACGAAATACGATATTCGAAATGTCGGGTGACGACAGCGAGGACATGCGAGCTAAAAGCACTGCGTTCATCGAAGATAACGGACTGCAGATATGCGTTTCACGCAAATACATTGACAATGACAATGAGATGATTCCTCTTATCCGCTTGCCCGAGATGTATTATATCGCATGCGAATCGAACGAGGGCGATGCCGCTGCGCTTTTCATCAACGACGTACGCAACAAGCGAGGCATATCAATGTCAAAGAATGTGACCTGCAATGACAAGAGCGAGCGTACGGCAGCCTTGAAGTATGAGTACCGCAAGGAGTACTATGCCGAAGGACAATACTTCTGGTTCCTCAAGACGCACGGCATAACAGGAGCGTTGGAGCATTGCCCGGGCGTAGAGCTTGCCGAGGAGAATTTCATATTCCCGCTTCCCGACAGAGAGAAAGAGTACGGATGGACCGAGGAAGAGACTGACAGTGACGACAACCAGGACGCATAATAACGTATAAACAGAAACTACGATATGAAAAGATATAATCATTCTATAATAACATTGCTGTTAGGCTTCGCCATGCTTTTTACAGCTTGTGAAAAGATAGAGCCGGACCTTTTTGACGAAAGCACTAAAGGCGCCTACTTCGACTACGAGTATGCCGCTCAGTTCGAGAGCATGGTAAACTTCAGGGAACACACGATAGGCCAGCCGCAAGAGGTGCCCGTAAAGATACGTGTAAAGCTTCTCGGCTACCTTTCCGATGAAGAGCGCACTCTCTCAATAAAGGCCAAGAGCGTTGAGGAGTATGAGATTGCTGAGATAACCATACCAGAGGTCAAGTTCGCGAACAGAGAGTATGAGAAAGAGATTGAGATAATGGTAAAACGCCCTGCTGTAGAGAATGACACGACGGCTGTATGCGTTTATATCGACAAGGACGGAGACTTGGACTCATCGATTGCAGGAAAGGACGAGTTTACGATATACGTAACGGAATCTTATGAACAGCCCGGCAGCTGGAACAACAGCGTTACGGAATATATGGGAGAGTGGAACAAGGCCAACCATGCGTTCATTGCCGAGTTTACAGGAGACAACAGCTATTACAACGCTTTCTATGACAGTTCCAACAAGCTGTACAAGCACGACGTGATGAAGGAGCTGAACGAACGCATAGTAAACAGCGTTCTTGACGGAAGCCTCGCCGGACCTTTTGAAGCGGAAATCCCCATACTTGCTGCATACGGCCCGAGGTACGTTGAGCCCTATTTCTGGAAAGATTGTCCCGAAGAGCTTGGAGTGTTCTATGTAAAGAAGTTCTTGACATTGAACAGAGGCATCGGCGTTACCACAATAAAGGATGTGGTTGATATATACACCAGCGAAGAGACAAGGCAATATATCATAGAGAACGCTAAGGATATACACAAACAGGATGTTCTCTACATGATGAACGAATATTACAACTATGCGAGGTTGGGCTATAAGTTCGACGAATACAAAGAAGGATTCTGGGTTCCGTTGAAGAAAAGCGTTGTCTATGACGTTACCATCCCTTATTGGTGGGAAGACCCCGACAAGCTCGGTTGCAAGGCTATTGTGGAGAAATACTTCGGAGAGTATTCATACAAGGACAGCAATAACAAAGGTGTCGAGGACAAGTACCGTTTCATGCTCAGCACAATGATGCAGGCAAGAGGCGCCGAGAACTTTGTGATAGCAGAACTCTTCCCGTTCACGGCAGACCTTAACACCTACACATGGGGCTGGGACGAGACTGTCGGCGGCGAAGAGAAAATGAAGGAATGCTATAGGATTATAAAGGAGGCCTACGACAAAGTGCCTGCCGGAATATATGACTTTACATTCCCGGAACTGGATATTGAATAAAAGAGACTACGGATTTCAAATAATCTGATACCACCTACAACGATACAATTATGAAAAAGACAATATTGACATTCATCTCCGTCGCTCTGTTGAGCGGTTGCTACCAAGACTTGGGCAATTACGACTACGACCTTGACTCTATGAATGAGATAACGTCGATAAGCTTTTCTCCGGAGATAAGCGGAAAGACCATAGAGCTGCAAAGAGCCTTGACCGAGAATGACACCAAACGCCGCATCGAGGCTATCGTGGAACAGACATTGGCAGAAAACTACAACAACCTTGACTTCAATTGGTATATAAGCTACACCGACAAAGATGGCAAGGCGGTCAAGGACACAGTGGAGACAAAGGGATATCTTGACGTCACTCTTCCTCTTGGAGAGGATGTCTCTTACGATGTATTCCTGCAGGTATACGACAGAAGCACTACCTTGTCAAGGTATGCAAGCTTCCAGGTAGCTACACGCCCCCTTTTCAAGAACAGCCTTTTCATACTGCACGGCAGCGAGGGCAACCGCAAGCTCGGCAACATTGAGATTATCGGCGACGATACATACGCACGAACCGATATAACGTCAATAACGCCGAATAACGTATACAGCAATGCGACAGGCTTCGCATACACGACATTCTATAACTTTGGCTCAACGCAAGACAGAACAACACAGTACAAGGCTCATAACCTTACAGTCTTCGGCGATGGCAAGGAGACGAACGTATACAACGCATTCGGCATGGATCTTAAGTTCGTTTCAAACCAGATATTCAAGCCCGAAAGCGAAGAGTTCAAGTTCAAGAAGATTATCCAGACAGGTGACCCTGACCACCAGTACAAAGTTGTTCTTACAGAAAACGGCGATGTATACATTGGCAATACCCTGCATGCCCTTTACAGACCCGGATACAGCGTGGAAGAGAACAACAGCAACTCGTTGCACCAGAGCGACTACAGCATCACCGCGGCGACAATAACACATAACCGCTTTGTGTTCTGGGACGCAAAGAACAACCGTTTCCTTTATAGTTTCAAGGAGGACCACACAGGCATGGCAACCTACAATAATGAGGCCGAGTCGGTCAATCCGAACCTTAAGTCGGTCAATCCTGTAATTGACGCGAACATTGACTTTGCCACTCTGTCGAAATCGCCCGAGGGCCTGACAGCCATACTCGGCTACGTGAACTATCGTGACAACTACGAGAAACAGAGCGCATACTTCATATTCCAGGATGAGTCAGAGGGAACGTACTATCGTTACGCTTTAAAGCAGCTCACAATCGGAGAGAGCAAGGACGAAATGGCTTCAAGCCCTAACAGAAAGAGCGGCGCCGTAAAGAAAGACCCTGCATTCTCGGTGACATGCGAGAAGATGCCGGCCATGAAACCCGAATGCAACCCGACGACCATTACATACAACTCATGGTTTACCAACAACTACCTCTTCTACGCCGACAAGAACACCGTCTACAGATACAATGTTCTGAGCGGAGACAATGTGCCTATGTACGTAGCTCACGAGGGGTATGAGATAACCATGATAAAGTTCCGCACCGAGGACAACCACATATATAGCGGTGACCTCGGCAGATACTTGAGCATTGCCATGTTCAACGGAAGCAATGGCGCCATTGCAGAAATAAGGTTCAACACGGCAGCCGACCTTGACAAGGAGTTCACGACGCTCTTCTACGACAAGGACTCTGAAGGCAACAAGTGGGGAAAAGTCAAAGACATGCAGTTCACGCATCATTATGAATATAATAACGTTTATGAGTAATGAACAGGAAATTATCATTAACAATACTCCTCTTGGGGTTCCTTATTGCATTGCCTGGGCATAGTGCTGCGCAGACAGGCAGTATCGCCATAAAAGGAAAGGTGCAAGGCATCAAGAAAGGGCGTCTGCATATAACGTCACGCCGGAGCGAAGAGATTACTGACACGCTTGCCTTCTGCGACTTCAAGAAAGGCAAGTTCGCAATTGAGGTACCTGCAGAAGAGCCTATGGTCGTGCAAATTGCCGTAGAGGGCTATTCTGGCGGTTTCACGTTGCTTGCAGAGCCTGGCACTGCATACGAGGCAAACTTGAGCAATGACGAGAGTTTTTACATAAAAGGTGGCGTTCTCAACGAAAGATATACGCAGCACTTGGTAAAATCGGACTCCATGCGCAACCTTGTCAATGGGTTGAAAGATAGATACGAGGATATGCGAAGCAACAAAAAGTTCCGTAGCGCAAGCCTTGTGAACGATACCCTGCGTAACGAACAGAAGAAATTACAGGACTTTACCGGGAACTTCCTGAAAGAGAACGACAACCTTATTGCCGCATATACCATACTTTCGAACATTGAGATGCGTGACGCCGGCCTCAGAGAGTCAAAAGAGATGTACCGCACTCTTGGCGAGGGCGCAAAGGCGACTCATTGCGGACGCATTATAGAAGAGAGAATCGACAGAATGGAGAAGACGGCAGGCGGAGCTGTAGCTCCCGACTTCACCCTTCCCGACCTGAACGGCAACCCGGTAACGATGAGTTCGGTAAAAGGCAAGATAAAGATTATTGATTTTTGGGCAAGCTGGTGCGGGCCATGCCGTCTCAACAACCCCGCTTTGAAGAAGCTCTATGACGAGTTCCACAGCAAAGGCTTAGAGATTATTGGCATATCGCTCGACCACAGCAAGGCCGGATGGCAGAAGGCGATTGAGAAAGACGGGCTGAGCTGGATTAATGTATCTTCGCTCAAAGGCTGGGACTGCGAGGTCGCTCACCAGTACAATGTTTCGGGCGTGCCGGCACTGTTCATACTTGACGAGAACAACCATATTATTGCGAACGGCCTGCGCGGCGAACAGCTTAAGGCCTTTTTGCAGGAACGCCTTAAGTAAGAAATCACTCATTTAATCATAAACTATGAAACAGTTTATTATTGTGGCTATGCTTGCTGCAGCCACCTTTGCAACAGCTCAAGAAAAAAAATACGTCATTAATGGCGAAATGAGCAGCACGAAACTGTGTTACAGCGACAAGCATGTAAAAGAGGTAACACTCGAAAGGATGATTGACGGCCAGCCTGTAACCATTGCGACAGCCGCTGTTGAGAACGGCAAGTTCACATTTGAAGGCACTGTCCCCGAAACAGCCGAAATATACAACATCAAAGGCTTTGACAACGGAAGCGTGCAGGTATTTCTCGAGGAGGGAGTGATAACGGTCGGTCCCTTTGACGCAGCATACCCTATTCCGGCAAGAGTAGTCGGCACTCCATGCAACGACGTATACCAGAAGTACTTAGAGGTGAACAACAGGTGCATTAAGGAGAGCAAAGCCAGAATGAAGGTCGCTCAGGCAACCATACCTGACGAAATAAAAGGCGATATGGAGGCGGAAGTAAACTTCACCTCTCCGACATTCTACGTGAATAACCTTCACTTCAAGGTAGCCATAATGGATTTCATCTACGACAACCTTGATTCGCCCGTGGCACTGTATATAATAAAGTACGCAATGATGCCGACCTTCAACACGGACATGATACAGAACTTCCTTAGTGCCGTACCGCAGAACCTGCACAGCCACAAGCTTTACAAAGAGCTTCAGAATGAGGTTCTTGCGGCAAATCTCAAGATAGGTTCGCCCTCGCCCGACATAAGCGGCTTCACGCCGGACGGCAAAGAGGTTTCGCTGTCCGACTTCAGAGGCAAGTATGTGTTCATTGACTTCTGGGCAAGCTGGTGCGGACCATGCCGCCGTGAAATCCCCTACTTGAAAGAGGGACTTGCATACTCTGAGAAAAGCGACAATTTCATTGTCCTTAGCTACTCGATAGACAGCAAAGAGAAAGACTGGGTAAATTGCATTGAGAGCCGTGAGCTTACACACAAGAACTGGGTACATATATCGACGCTTAAGGGTTGGAACAGCGAGGCTATTAAGTTCTTTGGCGCTAAAGGCATCCCTTACACGGTGTTGATCGACCCCGAGGGCAACGTCATGCAGTTCGAACTCAGAGGCGAAGAGATGGTTAAGAAAATCAAGAGCATCGTCGATGGTGCAAACAAATAAACATTAAAGCTATGCTACAGAGATTCATTATAACAGTTGTCGCTTTTACAGCATGCTTGGCTGTCAATGCGCAGGGCCTTTGCATAATTAACGGCGACATCGCCGATGACGTTCTTTACAACGGCAAGAAGATAAAGAAGGTATACCTTACACGCACCGATGATTACGGACGCAAGACCAATGTATGTTCCGCAAAGGTAAAGAAAGGCAAGTACACTCTTAAATATAAGGTGAACGAGAACGAGCCTGCAATGCTCTACACTATCACAGGCCTGGGAGAGGGAAGAGATATTGAGCTCTTCGTAGAGCAAGACGAAATTATTGTAGACACAGCCAAAGCCGCAGAGCCCGGCATGAGCGATGTGAACGGCTCTCCTCTCAACAACCTATTCACTGAATACAAGTACATTGCAAAGGCCGGAAAGAAAAGGATTGCAGAGAAGGTCGGGCTTCTTAAACATGAGAAAGGAGATGCGTGGCTCGACAGCAAGGAGGGCAAGATAGCCGTTGCTCAGATAAAGGGAAAAGAGGAGGTAAGAGTAAAGTCGGAGCAGCTGAGATACCTCATTGACCACAACACCTCGGCTTTCGTACCGTTCGAGATGCAAAGGACATTCCTGCCTATTATTAGCGATGCGTATGCCGAACAGATGGCGAACAGCGTTTCCACGACCCTTCACAGCCACCCTTACTACAAGTCGTTCAAGAACGCAGTCCTTGCACGCAGCCTTAAGGTAGGCAACGTAGCTCCGGATATTGCCCTCAAGCTTGCTGACGGCAATACAGGGCAACTTTCAGACTATCGAGGCAAGTTCGTTCTGCTTAACGTGTGGGCCGCCGATTGCGAGAAATCAATCGAAGAGCTTGAGTACCTCAAAGCTCTCTATAGCAACACAAAGGACAAACAAGACAATTTTGTTATACTCAGTGTCTCTTTTGACAAGGATGCTACCGTTTGGAAGAACGCAATGGAGAGCAACGGAATCAACATGGAAGGCTGGCTGCACAGCTGTGACCTTGCAGGCTCCGAATCGCCTGCGGCAAAACTTCTTGGAGTGAAAGCAACGCCCCAAATAATGCTTTTTGACCCGGAAGGCAGAGCTATTTCACTCGACATGACAGGAGAAGAGGCTTTAGAAAGGGTTGAACAGATACTTGCAGGAGACCTCTACTATCTTGACCAAAAAGAATAATTCATATCAAAAAACAGTTTATACCCAACGCAGGCGCCTGCGTTGGGTATAAACTATTATAATGAGAGGGGCGTAAAAGCACGAAAGATAAAAAAAGCGGTATTAAGATAATATATAGCGCGTTTTCACGTTAGAAAAGAGGTAAATTGAGCAAAATGAGAAAGTGGTTATTGATAGCATTGTTGTCGGCATGTGCGGTACTGAACGTAAGTGCACAGTATGACGCTCATTTTACCCACTACTGGAAGATGCAGAATTTCTATAACCCGGCAGGAGCTGGTTTTGACAGGCAGATGACCATATATGCGGCCTACAGCAACCAGCTTACAGGCTTTGAGGGCAATCCGAAGACCATGCTCATCAACATCGACACTCCTATTCCTTTCATAAAGAGCGACCACAATCTTGGTTTAGGCGTAGTGAATGATGAGATAGGCAAATTCTCGAACCAGCATCTCTATCTCAATTACGCATACGGCTTCAAGTTGTTTAAAGGACGCTTTGTAATTGGCGCTCAGATTGGCCTTGTGAACAGCAGCTTCGAGAACAAGGACCTTGACTTTGGAGGCGAGAATAACGACCCGGCCTTCCCGTCGGGAAATGCGGACGGAAACAACTTTGATGTCGGAGCCGGATTGCTGTACCAGCACAAGTATTTCTACGTGGGAGCGTCGGGGCTTCATTTGAACGCTCCGCTTATCGAGATGGGCGAAAAGAACGAAATTCGCATCGACCCCTACTTAAATTTTATGGCCGGAGGCAATATACCGTTAAAAAATCCGTTATTTTCAATACAGCCCTCACTGCAGGTGATGACAGACTTCGTGGCGTGGCGTGCCGACATAACGGGCAAAGCCACATACAGCTACAACGGGAAAGAGTTCTTCGGAGGAGTGACATACAGCCCCACGACATCTGTAGCCCTGTTTTTAGGAGTTGAGATGATGAATATAACCCTGAGCTACGGATATGAACTGTTTACCTCGGGAGTAGGCGCAGCCTACGGCAATCATGATATATACTTAGGGTACAAGATTGACTTAGGCACGTTTAAGAAAGGAAAGAATAAACATAACAGTATAAGAATATTGCAATGATGAAGAAATTTATCTGTCTGCTGACAATTGTCATATCACTTGCATTGGTTTCGTGCATGGGATCACGTATGGGCGCTATGGGCGGCACGCAAGGCGGCGAGGTGACAGGAATAAACGGCTCCGCAGTAAGCGAGCCCGCACCTTATGGAATGGTATTCATACAGCGCGGCTCAATCAAGGTAGGTGACGAGAAAAGCGACTCTTTATGGGGTACAGAGACTCCGATAAAGACAATCTCGGTCGATGCATTCTGGATGGACGAGGCAGAGGTGTCCAATGCGAAATACCGTCAGTTCGTATATTGGGTACGTGACTCTATTATACGTGAAAGGCTCGCCGACCCCGCATACGGCGGTGACGAGACATTCAAGATTACCGAGGACGCCAACGGAGAGCCTATCAACCCTTATCTTAACTGGAAAAAGCCTATTCCCTGGAAGAAGCCTACCGAGGACGAGCTCCGTGCAATAGAAAGCGTGTACATCAAGAACCCTATTACAGGCGAGAAGATGCTTGACGCATCACAGATGAACTATCGTTATGAGGAGTATGACTACACGCAGGCCGCCCTACGCAAGAACCGTATTAACCCGGCAGAGCGTAACCGCAATACAGACATTCCCGTGGACAATGAGGCTATCGTCATGATTTCCAAGGATACCGCATACATCGACGACGAGGGCAATATCGTACGCGAGACAATAAACCGCCCGCTGTCGAGCCCGTATGATTTCCTTAACACATACATTGTAAATATTTATCCCGACACAACTTGCTGGATAAACGACTTCCCTAACGCCGACAACGAGACATACCTGAAGCTCTACTTCAGCCACCCCAACTATGACAACCACCCCGTCGTAGGAGTAAGCTGGGAGCAGGCCAATGCCTTCTGCGCATGGAGAACAGACTATCTTATAAAGGGCTTGGGGGCGCAAGCTAAGTGGATACAGCGCTATCGCTTGCCATCTGAGGCTGAGTGGGAATATGCCGCACGAGGCAAGGAGGCGACACGCTTCCCGTGGGAACAAGGCGACACCAAGAGCGATGCCGGCTGCTATTACGCTAACTTCAAGCCGGGAGAGGGCAATTACACTAAGGACGGAAGCCTCATCACATCACGATGCGGAATATTCTCGGCAAACTCGAACGGTTTGTACGACATGGCGGGCAACGTGGCGGAATGGACATCGACTGTATACACCGAGGCCGGAGTATTGCAGATGAGCGATATCAACCCCAACCTCCAGTATCGTGCAGCCATCGAGGACCCGTACAGCATGAAAAAGAAGACTATTAGAGGCGGTTCCTGGAAAGACCCTGTAAGATACATCCAGGGAGCCACACGTACATACGAATACCAGAATGAGTCACGCTCATACATAGGCTTCCGCTGTGTACGTAGCTACGCAGGCACAGAACGCAGAAGATAAACAGCTATTCACGAAATAAACAAAACAAGATATGGGAAAGAATAAGAATTTCATAGAGAAACTCCAGCATTTCATGGACTCTGCAAAGGGCAAAACCATACTAAACTACATGTATAGTTGGGGTGCCGCTGTCGTAATTCTTGGAACGCTTTTCAAGCTGACGCACCTTGCAGGCGCTAATATCATGCTTTTTGTAGGTATGGGTACCGAGGTCTTCGTGTTCTTGCTTTCGGCTTTCGAGCGTCCATACGAAGTTGCCGAAGAGGAAGAGAGAGAGGAGGCTGGCGCAACGGCAACTGCAGGGCAGCCCGTGATAATCAACGGCCCAATAATGGCAGGCGGCGGTTACATGCCGTCTAACAACGGCAATGCCGTTGAGATTGCTGATACAGAACAACAGCAGACGACAGGCAATGCCGCTCCCGTATTTGTCGGCGGAGGCATGCCCGCTACAGGATGCGTTCAGGCTCCGAACATTGAGAACGTAGATGAAATGGAAAAGGTTACCGAAGAGTATGTTGAGCAGGTACGTGCCTTGAACGAGGCGTTGCAGCGCATAGCCGAGCAGAGCGAGGCTCTTGGACGCAACATGCAGGAGATGGAGACTCTTGGACGTAACCTCACCGGCATGAACGCTCTCTATGAAGTTCAGCTGCGCAGCGCAGGCGGACAGCTCGACTCAATTGACAAGGTCAATGAGCAGACCAAGAAGATGGCCGACCAGGTTGAAGAACTCAACAACCTCTATGCACGCATGATCGAGGCCATGACAACAAACATGAACCGTCCCCAAATCTAACAAAGCCAGACAATGAAGATAAAGAAGCAAAAAGTCTCGCCACGTCAGAAGATGATCAACCTCATGTACGTTCTTCTGATGGCAATGCTCGCCCTGAACGTATCTTCGGACGTGCTGAACGGCTTTACTCTTGTAGATGAGAGCCTTTCTAAGAGTTCCGAGAATACAGGCAGGCAGAACGAGACTCTCTACAAGGCCTTTGAAGGCTATATGGAACAGAATCCCGAGAAAGTACGCGAGTGGTATGAGCGTGCTTGTCAGGTAAGGGAGATGTCCGACACCATATACAACCTTGCGGAGAGGCTGAAGGTACGCATTGCCAAGAAGGCTGACGGCGAAGACGGCGATTTCAGGAACCTCGTAAACCGTGAAGACCTTGAGGCTGCGACCCAGGTCATGCTTGCTCCCGGTATCGGAGAGGGCCAAGTGCTTTACGACGCAATAACAGAGTACCGCAACAACATTCTTGAGATGACAAATGATTCGGTACAGAAAGAGATTATAAAGACAAGCCTCAGCACCGACGTTCCGAACAGGGATATCTCTATGCTGAAGAACTGGCAGGAGTACCATTTCGAGAACATGCCGGCAATCGCAGCCATAACCTTGCTGACAAAGATACAGAACGACGTGCGTTACGTAGAGGGCGAGATTCTGCACACGCTATCGAAGAACATTGACATGGGCGACGTGCGTGTAAACCAGATACAGGCATTGGTCATTCCGACATCAAAGAATGTAGTTCTCGGCGGAGACTTTTCGGCGCAGATTATCCTTGCGGCAGTCGATTCTACGCAGCGTCCGCAGATTTTCGTAGAGGACAAGCCGCTCGAAACAGAGAACGGCGAATACACGGCAAGATGCAACAAGATAGGCGACTACACCCTTAACGGCTATATGCTCGTAAACGACGGAGGCGGCGTTCAGACACGCTATAACTTCTCACAGAACTATACCGTCGTGGAACCTACGGCCACCGTCAGCGCCTCGCTGATGAATGTCCTTTATGCAGGCTTCTCCAACCCGGTAAGCATTTCCGTGCCCGGCGTTGCGGCAAACCGAATCTCGGCAAGCATCGCAAAAGGCAGCGGAACCATCAAGAGTGACGGCAAGGGCGGATACATCGTCGTTCCGACAAAGGTCGGCGAGGAGATAAAAATCGGCGTAACCGCACGTAACGAGGAGGGCAAGAGCCAGAGCATGGGCGAATATACATTCCGTGTAAGACAACTGCCCGACCCGATGCCGCTCATAGAGTACAAGGACAAGGACGGCAACACTCAGCGTTACCGCGGCGGGGCTCCATTCAGCAAGCAGGCGCTTATGAGCACTGACGGCATTGTAGCCGCCATTGACGACGGATTGCTGAATATCGGTTTTGAGGTTCTCTCTTTCGAGACCGTATTCTACGACAATATGGGAAATGCCATACCTTTGAAATCACAAGGAGCGATGTTCTCGCAGCAGCAGAAAGATATGTTCCGCAATCTTGGACGAGGAAAGAGATTCTACATCTCGCATGTAAGAGCTGTCGGCCCCGACAAGATTGAGCGTCTTTTGCCAACGACCCTTGAGGTTATTATAAACTAAAACTGTAAACAACACAATATCATGCGTTACATAAGTAAAATATTGGTAGTTCTGGCAGTTCTTGTCTTCGCACAGAATGCTGATGCGCAGCCTCCTACCCGCAAGAGAGACAAGAATAACACCGAGAAGAGAGAGAGTGCTGCAGGCATCAAGCTCACAGAGAGAGCGAAAGCGCAGTACCCGAATACCGTCGCTCCGTCAGATGTGGATTGGAGACGTGATATATACCGTACTATCAGCCTCGAGAACGAGGTGAATGCGACACTCTACTACCCTGTAGAGCCAATGGGCGAGAGCATAAACCTCTTTACCCTGTTGTTCCGTCTTGTGCTTTCGGGAGAGATAACGGCATACAAGTACAACCTTGACGGTTATGAGTCGTTCACCGAAGAGAACAAGCTGGAGCCAAAGACCATGCTTGAGAACTACCGCATATATTACGAGGAGAAAGAGGGCGAATTCATTGTAGGGAACAGCGACGTTCCGAGTGCCGAAGTGCTTAGCTACTATGTCAAGGAAAGCCACAGCTACGACCAACGCCAGGGCACATACAGCAAACGCATAACAGCGCTCTGCCCTGTACTGCACCGAAGCGGCGAGTTTTCGGCCGAGGTTACGAAATATCCGATGTTCTGGGTCAATTACGATGACATAAAGCCATACCTTGCCGGACGCACGGTGATGTCGAGCAGCCTCAACAATGTTGCCCGCACTACATTTGACGACTTTTTCACGAGCGGCAGATATAACGGCGAAATATACAAGACCGTAAACACAAAGAACCTTGCGATTGCACAGTACTGCAAGGACTCTACTGCTGTCAGGAAGGAGCAAGAGAAGATTGAACAGCAGCTTAGAGATTTCAATGCCAACCTATGGAACAGCAAGACAGTCGCTGAAATTCGTCAGGATTCAATCAACGCAGCTATTGAGGCAGCCAACGATACCATAAAATCCGATAAAAAGGAGAAAAAGATTGAAAAAAGGAAGACAGCCGGACGCCGCAACGTAGCGAAAGCTGAGAAGAAAAAGAAAGAGAAGAGTGTTACGAAAAGAAGAGAGCCGAGCAGCACGGGCGGCAATTCGGGAACCGTATCTGTACGCCGTGCCCGCCGATAAACATTATTCTGTATTTTTTTGTTTATTTGCCTGAATTGTCATATTCTTGCACATAATAAGTTGCATGTATTTTTGACAGGCAAAGAAACGCCCATTCAACCACCAAGAATAGTTGTTTATGAGAAACCTGACCAAAGTTCTTTTTATAATATTGCTTTTTGTGGCAACACCAGTTGCCGCGCAGTTTGATTATGGTATAAAAGCCGGAGTGAACTTTTCGGAAAGGCCAACCAACATCAAAGGCTTGAAAGAGGGGCACACCGGCTGGTATGCAGGCCCTATGGTAAAATTCATAATACCGGTCGTGGGCTTGGGCATTGAAGGAAATGCACTCTATTCGAATTCAGGAGTCACTATAAACGAAGAGACCTTTACAAGGCACAGCATTGATATTCCCGTGTATTTGCGTTACGAGCTGTCGATACCGGCCGTAAAAAGAATAATCAAGCCCTACATTGCCGTAGGACCTCAGTTCGGGTTTACCGTAGGAGAAAAGGAGTTCGGGAAAAAGATTGAAGAGATAAGCAGCGCTGAAGACCTGAAGGAGGCGACAAGATTTTTCAAGTTCAACGACAGCAACATCAGCCTGAACATTGGCATAGGCGTTGTCTTGCTTAAGCATTTGCAGGTACAGGCAAACTACAATATAGCGCTCGGCAACACAAGCGAGTATTCCGACTTGAAGAATATCAACGTGAGCGAAAAAATCGAGAGCATAAAATCAAAGACAAACATCTGGCAACTATCATTAGCATACCTGTTCTAAGCAAGGACAGGTTTTGCCGTTTTTATAGATTACTATGAATTTCAAGAATTTTTTAGAGGAGTTCTGCAACAGGGCGGAAGATAGCCAGACAATTCAGTGGGCAATCATCATTGCAAGCGCATTCCTGCTGTTCTACCTGTGCGACCTGCTCAGCAAGAAAGTCATCATACCTTTAGTAAAAAGGTTTACGCAAAGCACTGCACGCAAATGGGATGACATATTATTGAACGACGGCACTATAAGAGGCCTGTGCCGCTTGTTACCGGGTCTGATTTTTTATACCGCATTGCCTTTCATGCTTCACTCAGAGGGTACAATATACATTTTCTGCATGAAGGTATGCAAGGCATACGTCGCAATCATTGGAGTGAGCCTGCTCTGCTCCGTATTCACATCGCTCTATCAGATTTCGCACGAGTCGGAGAAGACTAAGGACCATACCCTGCAAGGCGTATTCCAGATGCTGAAAATCATTGCCATAGGCATTGGAGCGATTATTGTTGTCAGCATTTTCTTCGACAAGGACCCGAGCAAGCTGCTTGCCGGACTCGGAGCTTCGGCGGCCATACTCATGCTGGTGTTCAAAGACAGCATACTTGGCCTTGTCGCCGGGATACAGCTGTCGGCTAATGACATGCTGCGGCCGGGAGACTGGATAACAATGCCGAAATACGGTGCAGACGGCTTTGTCATAGACGTAACTCTGACCACGGTAAAGGTACAGAACTGGGACAAGACGATAACGACCCTGCCGCCGTACGCTCTTGTCAGTGACTCTTTCCAGAACTGGAGAGGAATGTTCAACAGCGGAGGACGACGCATAAAGCGTTCTGTGTTCATAGACATGAACAGCATAAGATTCTGCGACAATGCATTGAAAAAAGAGCTTGTGAAGAAGAATTTTATCTCAGAAGAAAAAGCCGATGCTGAAACGACAAACCTCACTCTGTTCAGGGAGTGGCTTGAGAATTGGCTTCACAACCATTCAGAGGTAAACCAGGAGATGATAATTCTGGTACGGCAATTACAGCCTACACAGCATGGACTGCCATTAGAGCTGTACTTCTTTTCAAGCGATACAAGATGGGTGAACTACGAACATCTGCAAGCCGAGATTTTCGAGTATATATTCGCTGTTTTGCCCGAATTCGGCCTTAAGGCATTCCAAAGCCCTGCCGGCACAGATTTCAAATGCAAGGAATAACAGGAACTATTTTTTCTCTTTTTCCGTCAGACGCTCGATGTAGAAGATTTTTTCTTTGTCCGACAGCGTCTCGTTGAACATGCGTCTTGCTTCAGAGATAGCATCAAGAAGTTCGATGCTCCTCTTGTCGCCCTCCGACGCCGAACTCTCTATTTGAGACATGGAACGTTCGGAAGAATCTATTTCTTGAAGCTCCTTGCTCAAGTCATATGCTATAAGCTCGAGCGCTTCTGACGAGGCAGCCCTTCGGACCTTCTTTGCCGCACTCCTGTAAGCGTCGATGCGCTCGTCCGATACGCCGCATGAAGCCAAAAGCGACATCACTGCCAAAAGCGTGAGCGGTTTTAATAGATCTCTGCGTTTCACTATAGTTCTGTATATTGGATATCTTATCAGCAAATATATACATATTTTCATAAACAGTAAACAGTTTCTTATATTTTGTCGTTTGAAGGCTTTTTAATACCTTCGCACAATAATGAGCAAGTTTGTCGATGTCATACTGCCGTTGCCTTTGCCGGGGACGTTCACTTACAGCGTACCCGAGGGAATGAGGGAGAGCGTTCTCCCCGGTTGCCGCGTGACCGTTCCTCTGGGCAAAAGCAAGGAGTACACAGCGCTTGTCACCGCCATGCACGAGGAGGTCGAATGCGATTATGAGATTAGGCCGATAAAAGAGATTCTTGACGAGAGCCCGATATTGCTTGACAAGCAGATGAAGCTATGGGGGTGGATTTCCAAGTATTATCTCTGCTCGCTCGGCGACATATACAAGGCTGCGATACCACAAGGGCTCAAAGGAGAGTTCAAGCCACGCACCGAACAGCGTACACGGCTTACAGCCGGATGTCACGATGAAAAGGGAGTAAACCTGTTGCTGCAGTCACTCTCACGCGCCCCGAGGCAGAAACGCTTGCTTGCAACGCTGCTTGAGCTTACCGAGCCTTTCGGCAGCGTCCCTAAAGAGATTTCAAAGCATAGGCTCATTGAGCATGCAGGAGTATCTGCAGCCATATACAAGCAGTTGCAGGACAGAGGCGTCATAGAAAGCTATGAGGTTGAGATTGGACGTATAAAGGCCTCGCACGAAAAGGTCGTACCGCAGAACAGCCTCAGCAATGCGCAGCAAAAAGCCTTCGAAGAGATAAAAGAGAGCTTCGAGCAGAAAAACGTGACATTGCTGCACGGAGTAACGTCGGCCGGAAAGACCGAAATATACATTCATCTTATCACCGAAGCGCTTGAGAGGGGCGAGCAGGTACTGTTCATGTTGCCTGAAATTGCTCTTACAAAGCAGATTACCGAAAGGCTGCGAAGAGTGTTCGGCAACCGCATAGGCGTCTACCACTCAAAGTTCTCCGACGCCGAGAGGGTTGAGATTTGGAAGAAACAGCTTAGCGACGAGCCGTATGATATAATTCTCGGCGTACGCTCTTCGATATTCCTGCCGTTCAGGCGTCTTGGGCTCATTGTCGTGGACGAAGAACATGAGAACAGCTACAAGCAACAAGAGCCCGCTCCACGCTACAATGCGAGGAATGTCGCTATTGTCCTTGCATCCCTTTACGGGGCAAAGACACTGCTCGGAACAGCCACTCCGTCAATTGAGAGCTACTATAACGCAACTACCGGGAAATACGCCCTGGTAAGCCTTGCCACAAGACACCGCCAGGTGAACCTGCCTCGCATTGAAGTAATCGACATGCAGGAGCAGATAAGGACAAAGAGATATGTAGGGCCATTCTCCGACCCACTGATAGAGGCTATTGGCAACGCATTGAGAGAAGGGAAACAAATCATCCTGTTCCAGAACAGGAGAGGATATTCGCCGCAGGTCGAGTGCAAGACATGCGGCTGGGTACCCCGCTGCAAGCATTGCGACGTAAGCCTCACGCTGCACAAGAACGCTGGGAAACTTGTTTGCCACTACTGCGGATATACCATACCGGCACCTGTCCACTGCCCCAACTGCGAGGAGAGGAATTTCATGAACTTGGGCTACGGTACAGAGAAAATCGAGGACGAGCTGCAGAATCTCTTCCCCGAGGCGAGGATACAGAGAATGGACCTTGACACCACACGTACCCGGAACGCATACGAGCATATAATAGACGCCTTTCAGAAGGGCAAGACCGACATTCTCATAGGCACTCAGATGGTTTCAAAGGGCCTTGACTTTGACAATGTCGCCGTCGTGGGCATTATAAATGCCGACACCTTGATGAACTACCCCGACTTCCGTGCGACAGAGCGTGCTTTCCAGCTTATGGCCCAGGTTGCGGGACGAGCCGGACGAAAGAGCGGACAGGGCACCGTTTTCCTGCAGACCAAGATGGCCGACGCCCCGGTCATTCCGCAAATAGTAAAAAACGATTACCAGAGTTTCTACAACGAGCAGCTTAAAGAGCGTATGATGTTCCATTATCCGCCTTTCTACCGCCTTGTTTACATATACATGAAACACCGTGACGTGCAGCTTATAGAAGAGTTCTCGGAACTAATAGGCAAACATATGCGAGAAATCTTCGACGAAAGGATTCTCGGCCCCGACTTGCCGCCTGTAGCAAGAGTGAAGCAGCTGTACATACGCAAAATCGTGCTTAAGGTCGAGGGACAACTCTCACAGTACAAGATAAACGAAGCCCTGCGTAATATCCAAGAGGCATACTGCTCGCTTCCACGCTACAAGTCAATTGTCATGTATTATGACATTGACCCTCTGTAAGCGATTATAATAAATCTTAAAACGTTTCTCCTTTTGTCGGGTAATATTTTGTTCTGTGCTATATATTAGGTAAATTTGCATGTTTTTGGGGTACAATAACAACCGCAGGCACAACAGACGCAAATAAAAATTACCGGATATAATGAAACAATTCAAAATTCTTAACAACACATTCGGATGGCTTACATTCATCATCGCTGCAGCGACCTACTGCATGACTGTTGAGCCGACCGCAAGTTTTTGGGACTGCCCGGAATTCATCCTGTCGGGCAACAAGCTGGAAGTAGGACACCCGCCCGGCGCGCCGTTCTTCATGCTCACGGCAAACTTCTTCTCAATGTTCGCAGGCCCGCAGAAAGTAGCGCTCATGGTGAACATAATGTCGGCGATTCTCAGCGCTCTCGGCATTCTGTTCCTCTTCTGGAGCATCACGCACCTTGCACGCAAGCTTATCGTAGGAAACAGCAACGAGATGTCAAAGGCTCAGATGGTCACGATTCTCGCATCGGGCGTTGTCGGTGCTTTGGCTTACACATGGAGCGACACATACTGGTTCAGCGCCGTTGAGGGCGAGGTTTACGGATACTCGTCGCTTTTCACGGCTGTGGTGTTCTGGCTTATACTCAAATGGGAGGATAGCGCAAGCTCGCCTCACAGCGACCGTTGGCTAATACTCATCGCCTATCTTGTGGGGCTCTCTATCGGAGTCCACCTGCTCAACCTCTTGTGCATTCCCGCCATTGTGCTTGTAGTATATTACAAGAAATTCCCCAATGCCAATTTCAAAGGGTCGCTTTTGGCTCTTGTGGTATCGGCCGTACTGGTAGCCGTAGTCCTCTACGGCATTGTTCCCGGAGTAGTAAAGGTCGGCGGCTGGTTTGAGCTTCTGTTTGTGAATGTCCTTGAAATGCCGTTCAACACAGGCCTTATCATATACATGATCCTGCTTGCGGCTGTACTCATTTGCGGAGTGTTCCTCACCGAGAAAGACAAGAGCCAGAAGAGCATTGCCGCAGTATTCACCGCAGCGGTCGCCCTGCTCGGAATTCCGTTCTACGGACATAATGTAACGCTCAGCATTATTATAGGCATTGCGGTGCTGGCGGCAATTTATATTATATGCACCTACAGCAAGAAAGTCACATCGTCAGGCAAGGCGCAGGGCATGGCTACGACAGCCAACAGATATATTGTAAGCAAGAGAGCTTTCAACACCGCCTTCCTCTCATTGCTGCTCATTATGGTAGGCTACTCATCGTATGCGCTTATCGTAATACGCTCTTCGGCCAATACCCCTATGGACCAGAACTCTCCCGAGGACATCTTCACTCTTGGAACATACCTCAGCCGAGAGCAGTACGGCACCCGCCCGCTTTTCTACGGGCAGGCTTTCGATTCCGAGATAAAGATTGACAAGGAAAAGAAGAAATACAGTTCGACAGACACGAGCCCGATATATTCACGTGTCGAGAAGAAGGAGGCCAACGAGCCCGACAGATACGAGATTATTGGCTACAACAAGGAGTACAACTACGTTCAGAACATGTTCTTCCCTCGCATGTACAGCAGCGACCACGCTCAGCAATACGAGCAATGGATTGGAGGGCCTGTCAAGAACATCATCCGTGCCGAGAACGCCGCATACACAGGCGTCCAGTATATCAAGATGCCCACCCAGCTCGACAACATGAAGTTCTTCATAAACTACCAAGTGAACTACATGTACTGGAGATACTTCCTTTGGAACTTCGTAGGACGACAGAATGACATACAGGGCAAGGGCGAGGCAGAGCACGGCAACTGGATTACAGGAGTGCCGTTCATAGACAAGGCCTTGATAGGCAACAGTCAGGATATGCCTCAACAGCTAAGAGAGAACAAAGGCCACAACGTATTCTTCGCATTGCCTCTTATACTTGGCATTCTGGGCATTCTTTGGCAATGGAACAGAGGCAAGGAGGGCAAGCAGCAGCTATGGACGGTATTCATGCTGTTCTTCATGACAGGCCTTGCGATTGTCCTTTACCTTAACCAGACACCCGACCAGCCGCGTGAGCGAGACTATGCCTATGCAGGCTCGTTCTACGCCTTTGCGATATGGATTGGCTTGGGCGTTGCGGGAATTGCCGACTTTATTCAGAGACAGACGAAGAAAGAGAGCCTTGCGGCAAACATCGCCGTCGCAGTAGCGTGCCTTGCCGTACCCGTTCAGATGGTGTCGCAGACATGGGACGACCACGACCGTAGCGGAAGATATGCCTGCCGTGACTTTGGACAGAACTACCTGAACACATTGCCCGACGACGGCAGCCCGATAATATTCACTTGCGGCGACAACGACACGTTCCCTCTATGGTACTGTCAAGAGGTTGAGCAGGAACGCACCGATGCCCGTGTGTGCAACCTTTCTTACCTGCAGACCGATTGGTACATCGACCAGATGCGCCGCCCGGCATACGACTCCCCGAGCCTGCCGATAACAATGAAACGCATCGACTACGCCGGCAACGCTAACGGCAGCATAGAGATTCTCGACAAGAGCGCCACAGCCCTTATCGAGAAGTTCTTCGAGGAGAACCCTGAGAAAGCTAAAGTGTTCGGCAAGAATCCTTTCGAGATGAACAATATCAGCCGCTATTGGATATACGAGGCCGATGCAAAAGAGAAATCCGAGGGACGTCTCATTGTCGAGGAGGCGATAGAGCATGTCAAGGCGGAGCTTGAGAAGCAAGGAAGAGAGATTGAGGAGCGAGGCCGAAGCGAATACAACAAGCTGTTGCGCAACAAGGCCCAATACCTTGCGATAGTAAGCCCCGAGGAGTACGAAATGGCGAAGATGCAGGCCGAAGAGTACATCGAGTACGGAGGATATTTCATAGAGAACGCACGGAGCCTCAAGAGCAAGGTTATTCCAAGCAGTGTCATATACATTCCCATCGACGCCGAGGCTGTCAAGCGCTCCGGCATGATGATACCCGAAGAGTACAAGGACGAGATGCCCGAGTACATGAAGATTGACCTCGGCAACAAGGAGGTGCTGCTCAGATATGAATTCGTGATATTCGACATGCTTGCCAATGCGAACTGGGAGCGTCCGATATACATGTCCATGACTGTCGGCGACAGCAACTACCCGGCCGTACTGCAGAACTTCTTCATCCACGAGGGACTCGCATACCGCATATCTCCGTTCGACTGGAAAGAGCTTGGCTACTACAACGGCGAAAGCGGCCATCCTGTCGATGTAGAGCGTTTCTATGACAACATAATGAACCGTTTCAAGTGGGGCGAGGTCAAGAACAACAAGAACTATTATGCCGACGAGACTATCAGACGCATGATATACACCCACAGAAACCTCATCGCCATGCTTACACAGGTGATGATGAACAAAAAGGTCTCGGACGAGATGGTATTCAACGTGCTTGAGAAATGGCACAGCGAGTTCCCGGCAGAGATTGTACCTTACGACGCTGTAAGGGACAATAGCATCGCCGTAGCGGCCGCATACAAGATTCTGCACGACAGGGCAAGGAGCAACGACATTGGAAACACGGCAAAGGAGCGATACGTAAAGATTGCCTCGGACGTTCTCAAGGACCAGCTCGAATACCTCAGATGGTATAACGGGCTCAGGACGGCACAGAGAAACGAGTTGCTTATATATACACGCCTGAACATCATAACGCAGGCCATAAACCTGCTTGGCGGAGAGGAACTTGACGGTTTTTCTATTGAGGAACTGGTGAGTGAACTTGCAAAAAGCATTGACGTAGAGTGCAAGGCCTTGACAAAGACGAACAGCAAGCTGCTGAGCAACAACACGGCGGTAGACAGAAAGCTGCAGCTCATTGACTTCACTTATGACATCCTGAGCAGCTTTGCCGACGTGCCTTCGGCCGACAGCAGGATTGCGGCAATGCTCAAGAACGTATGCAACTTCGAGAACAGGACTCTTAAGAAGTATAACGTGAACAGGCTCAACGAGAGCAGCACGGAAGAGATTATCGCCTCGCTGCAGATAATGACCTTCTGCTACAAGATGGCCGGCAAGCTGCCCGAAAGCCAAAACGATACGTTCGATTACATTGAGGGCATTTACGGAGAGAATGTCGAGAAATTCGCGCCGTACGTTCTGAATAATTGACAAGATGTTCATAGAGCAGGTACCACGAATATTCCGCAGCCTCTACCCTAAGGCATTATGGCGTATGGACCCGAACGACAAGGCAGTCTACCTGACCTTTGACGACGGGCCGATACCCGTCATAACGCCTTGGGTTGTCGATATTCTGGGACGCTACGGCATCAAGGCCACGTTCTTCATGGTAGGCGACAACGTGCATAAGTTCCCGCAAGAGTACATGCAGGTCGTAGAAAGCGGCCACAGGATTGGGAACCACACGTTCAACCACCTTAACGGGCTGTTCACCTCGACAGAGAAATACATAGAGAATGTGGACCAGGCCGACGCTTTCATTCACAGCAACCTGTTCAGGCCTCCGCACGGCATGCTTAACCACAAGCAGTATAACGAGCTGAGCAAAAGATACAAGTTCGTGATGTGGGACCTTGTCACGCGTGACTACAGTTTCCGCCTTTACGGCGAAGATGTGCTTGCGAACATAAAGCGCTACACTCGCAACGGCTCAATAATAACATTCCACGACTCGCTGAGGGCCGAGAGCAATTTGCGGTATGCATTGCCGCGCTCCATAGACTGGCTGCTTGAGCAAGGATACAGTTTCAAGGTTTTTGAGTGATGACGAAGAAAGAACTGACAGAATATATCAAATCCGAGGCCCTGCGTCTCGGATTTACCGTATGCGGCATTGCGAAGGCCGAGGCAGTTCCAGGCGATGTCATTGCCGGCTACGACAGCTGGATCGAGGCAGGCAAGCACGGCACGATGCACTACCTGCAACGAAACTGCGACAAACGCTTTGACCCCATGCGGCTTGTAGAGGGGTGCAAAAGCATTATAGTCGCCGCCATGAATTACGCCCCGGAGAAGGAGGTAAACGGCATTGCGTGGTACGCTACAGGAAGCGACTATCATAAAGTTATAAAAGATAGGCTCTATCTTTTGCTGCAATCGATAAACAGCGTACAGAAGGCTATCGGACGCCCGTTCTGCGACTCCGCCCCCGTACTTGAACGGTACTGGGCCATGAGAGCGGGGCTTGGTTGGATTGCCCGCAACCGACAGCTGACAATAAAGGGGAAAGGCTCATGCTTCTTTATTGGAGAGCTTCTGATAGACATTGAGCTTGACTACGACCGGCCAACAGAAAAGAGCTATTGCGGAGAGTGCCGGAAATGCATCGACCGCTGCCCTACAAGAGCATTATCCGAAGAGGGCTTTGACGCACGGAAATGCCTGTCATACCTTACCATAGAATACAGAGGAGAATTGCCCGAAAATATCGGTGAAAAGATGAAAAAGACCTTCTACGGTTGCGACTGCTGCATCA
This sequence comes from Bacteroidaceae bacterium, assembly GCA_017462065.1. GTDB lineage: Bacteria > Bacteroidota > Bacteroidia > Bacteroidales > Bacteroidaceae > HGM04593. Next base: position 19,780 of record JAFTRV010000079.1, on the reverse strand, counting down.
AGGCTTGCCCGCACAACCGCTTCTCAGAGCCAACTCGGATAGCCGAGTTCAAGGCCAAGGAGGAACTGCTGTCAATGAAAACCGCCGACTGGGAAGAATTGACAAAAGAGAGGTACGACACTCTTTTTGCGGATAGCGCTGTCGAGAGATGCGGCTACGAACAGCTTATGAGGAACATAAAGGCGATAAAAAGCGACAACGGGAAGTCTCTTTGAGCCTATTGTTGCGAAAAAATCCTTCAAGAACATTTTTTATTCTATTTTTTTGTACTTTTACAACCGTTAAGAGCCGCATGCTCTGAATAACGTATATAAAGATGGTCAAGAAATTCGATTTTCTGGTTATTGGCTCCGGCATTGCCGGAATGAGTTTTGCGCTGAAGGTCGCAAGCAAAGGAAAAGTCGCCTTAGTATGCAAAACCACATTGGCAGACGCAAACACCTATTTTGCGCAAGGCGGCGTCGCTTCGGTGACAAACATGTCGGTAGACAACTTTGACAAGCACATCGAGGACACCATGATTGCAGGCGACTGGATAAGCGACCGCGCCGCTGTAGAGAAGGTTGTCCATGAAGCCCCTTCACAGATACAGGCATTGATAGACTGGGGCGTGGAGTTCGACCGCAACGAGAATGGCGAGTTCGACCTGCACCGTGAGGGCGGGCACTCGGAGTTCCGCATTCTTCACCACGCCGACAACACCGGCGCCGAGATACAGGAGTCGCTAATTAAAGCCATACGCAAGCACCCCGACATCACGGTTTTCGAGAATCACTTCGCAATCGAGATACTCACCCAGCACCATTTGGGCGTTGAGGTGACAAGACAGACTCCTGACATCGAATGCTATGGAGCATACGTTCTTGATATTTCCACGAATGAAGTACACACATTCCTCAGCAAAGTCACATTAATGGCTACCGGCGGCTGCGGAGCCGTATACAAGACAACGACCAACCCCCTTGTCGCCACCGGTGACGGCATAGCTATGGTATATCGTGCCAAAGGAACGGTCAAGGACATGGAGTTCGTGCAGTTCCACCCCACAGCCCTCTACCACCCCGGCGACAGGCCGTCGTTCCTCATAACAGAGGCGATGCGAGGCTATGGCGGAATTCTGCGTACCACCGACGGCAAGGAGTTCATGCACAAGTACGACCCCCGTCTGTCGCTTGCGCCGCGCGACATTGTAGCCCGTGCCATAGACAATGAGATGAAGATGCGAGGCGACGACTTCGTATACCTCGACGTCACGCACAAGGACCCCGAGGAGACAATGCGCCACTTCCCCAATATTTACGAGAAATGCCTGTCGTTAGGCATTGACATAACAAAGGAGTACATTCCCGTAGCTCCTGCGGCGCACTACCTTTGCGGCGGAATAAAGGTCGATTTGAATGCGGCGTCGAGCATACACAGGCTTTATGCTGTCGGCGAGTGCTCGTGCACCGGCCTTCATGGCGGCAATCGCCTGGCCAGCAACTCGCTTATCGAAGCCGTAGTATATGCCGATGCGGCGGCCAAGCATTCGCTGCGGCATTTCGAAGGCTACAGCTACAAGGAGGAGATTCCCGAGTGGAACGACGAAGGCACCAAGATGAACGAAGAGATGGTGCTTATCTCGCAGGACGCCAAAGAGGTGGGGCAGATTATGAGCACATATGTAGGCATTGTACGAAGCGACCTGCGTCTGAAGAGAGCATGGAACAGGCTCGACCTGCTCTACGAAGAGACCGAGGAGCTGTTCAAGCGCAGCGTTGTGAGCCGTGAGCTATGCGAGCTGCGAAACATCATCAATGTCGGCTACCTCATCATGCGTCAGGCGATAGAACGCAAGGAGAGCCGAGGACTCCACTATAACATTGACCACCCGAAAAAAGATAACCGATAAATGCAAATAGTTGCTCTTGCCTTTGTTGGTGATTATTGAACATCGGCAAATAGATACATGAACCCCGAAAGTTAGACAAAAAGACTTTCGGGGTTCATGTATGTAAGAGTCATCTTATTTTTTTAAATATTTTATATTTAACTGTTGAAAAATAGGCTTGTAAACATAGTGCGAATTCGCACGAAAAAAGCTAACTTCGCAAATAATTGCCAAGCACAGTTTAAAACACAAACTATTTCACTAATAATCAAGAATTTAACACAAAACAAAATTTATATGTCAACAAAAAGAATCAAATCGGCTCTTGTATCTGTTTTTCACAAAGACGGTCTTGACGAAATTATCAAGCTTCTGCATTCAGAAGGAGTTCAGCTAATATCAACCGGCGGTACGCAGCAGTTCATCGAATCGCTCGGCATTCCCTGCACGGCTGTTGAAAGCCTCACTGGCTATCCGTCAATTCTCGGCGGTCGTGTAAAGACGCTTCACCCTAAGATTTTCGGCGGCATTCTTGGACGCAGGGAACTGGAGAAAGACCAGCAGCAGATGGCGGAATATGAGATTCCCGAGATTGACTTGGTAATAGTAGACCTCTACCCGTTCGAGCAGACTGTAGCTTCGGGCGCATGCGAGGCCGACATTATCGAGAAGATTGACATAGGCGGCATATCACTCATCCGCGGCGCGGCAAAGAACTTCAACGATGTTGTAATTGTCGCCAGCAAAAGACAATATGCTCCGTTGCACGAGATTTTAAAGAGCAAGGGCGCCGAGACCACATTGGAGGAGCGCCGTTTCTTCGCTCGTGAAGCCTTTGCGGTTTCGTCGTCATACGATTCAGCTATCTTCAACTACTTCGACAAGGATGACAGAAGCGCATTCCGCCAGGCAAACGACGACCAGATGTCATTGCGTTACGGCGAGAACCCCCACCAGAAGGGCGCTTTCTACGGAAACTTCAACGACATGCTCGAGCAGATACACGGCAAAGAGATTTCGTACAACAACCTGCTTGACATCAATGCTGCAGTAGAGCTTATCAACGACTTTGCAGGGGAGACCACATTCGCTATCCTCAAGCACAACAACGCTTGCGGACTTGCGTCACGCCCCACATTGGCGGAAGCTTGGGATGCGGCTCTTGCAGGCGACCCCGTTTCGGCTTTCGGCGGCGTGCTTATTGCGAACGCCAACGTAGACAAGGCAACAGCCGAGAAGGTGAACGAGATTTTCTTCGAGGTAATCATCGCTCCGAGCTATGACGACGACGCTCTCGAAGTTCTCAAGCAGAAGAAAAACCGCATCATCCTCATTCAGAAATCGACAGAGATGCCCGAGAAGATATTCCGCAGCGTGCTTAACGGCGTACTCGTACAGGAGCGTGACTCAAAGGTCGAGACAGCAGAGGAGTTGCAGGTAGTTACGAAGGCGGCGCCTAAGGAGAGCGAGATCGAGGACATGCTGTTCGCAAACAAAATAGTGAAGCACAGCAAGAGCAACGCCATTGTACTCGCAAAGGACAAGCAGCTCATTGCCAGCGGCGTGGGACAGACATCACGCGTCGATTCGCTCAGACATGCCATTGAGAAGGCCGGCAACTTCGGATTCTCGCTCGAGGGCAGCGTAATGGCAAGCGACGCATTCTTCCCCTTCCCCGACTGCGTTCAGATTGCTCATGAGGCCGGCGTGACGGCTGTCGTCCACCCCGGCGGCTCTATCAGAGACAAGGAATCGGTCGATTACTGCGACGCTAACGGCGTAGCTATGGTAACGACAGGTTTCAGACACTTCAAACATTAATTTTTAAAACAGAAAAGAATGGGTCTATTTTCATTCACACAAGATGTAGCCATTGACCTCGGTACAGCCAACACCATCATATCGTACAACGGTAAGATTGTTGTTGATGAGCCGTCGGTTGTGGCCATTGACGGAACAAAGAAGATGATTGCGGTTGGCGAGAAGGCAAAGCAGATGCACGAGAAGACCAACCCGAACATACAGACAATACGTCCGCTCAGAGACGGTGTCATCGCCGACTTCTACGCATGCGAGATGATGATGCGAGGCTTCATCGACAAGGTGAACATGGGCAGCAAGCTCTTCACCCCCTCGCTCCGCATGGTCATCGGCGTGCCTTATGGCTCTACCGAGGTTGAGCTGCGTGCCGTACGCGACTCTGCCGAGCATGCGGGAGGACGTGACGTATATCTCATTTACGAGCCTATGGCGTCTGCTCTCGGCATCGGCCTTGACGTTCTTGCGCCCGAGGGCAACATGGTCGTAGACATAGGCGGCGGCTCAACGGAGATTGCAGTCATCTCTCTTGGCGGTATCGTTTCGAACGGCTCTCTGCGTACAGCCGGCGACGACTTCACAGCCGACATTCAGGAATACATGAGCCGTCAGCACAACGTACGTGTCAGCGAGCGTATGGCAGAGCGCATCAAGATACATGTAGGCTCCGCCCTTACCGACCTGGGCGACGAGGCTCCGCAGGATTACATAGTTCACGGACCTAACCGTATCACCGCCATGCCTATCGAGGTACCCGTATGCTACCAGGAGATAGCGCACTGTATCGACAAGTCTATCACAAAGATCGAGAATGCCATTATAAGCGCTCTTGAGCATACACCGCCCGAACTGTATGCCGACATCGTACACAACGGCATTTACCTTGCCGGAGGCGGCGCACTGCTGAGAGGCCTGGACAAGCGTTTGTCTAACAAGATAAACATACCTTTCCACATTGCGGAGAACCCGCTCTACTGCGTGGCAAAGGGCACGGCTCTCGCATTGAACGACCTCTCATATCCGTTCCTGATGAGATAAAGACGTTAGACCGTGCAGACAATATTGAACTTTCTAATAAGGCACAATCACTGGTTCCTATTCGCATTGCTGATGGGAATCAGTTTTGTGCTTATTGTCAGTTTCAATAACTACCAGAACGCAGTCTTCTTCACGTCGGCGAACAGGGTCGCCGGCAACCTTTTCTCAATGGTCACCGACGTCGAGAGCTACTTCGGGCTGCAAGGAGAGAACGAGACCTTAAAGGAGCATAACAGACTGCTCATAGAAGAGCTTGACAGGACACGCAACGAGCTTGCGGCGTTGCAGGACAGCGCCAGCTTGGAGAAGCATGCCAATGCCGTGAACAACGGCTTCTATTACACGACAGCAAGAGTCGTGAACAACTCGCTCAACAGAATAGACAACTATATAACCATTGACAAGGGACTTAGCGACGGCGTCGATTCCGAGATGGGCGTTTTCAACGACAAAGGCGTTGTCGGCATCGTATATCAGTCGTCCGAGAACTACTCAATAGTCATCCCTCTCTTGAACAGCAAAAGCAACATCAACTGCAGGATAAAAGGCAGCGACAGCTTCTGTGCCTTGCAGTGGGACGGCAGCGACACAAGATACTCCTACCTTGTGGACTTGCCACGATATTCAGCCTTTGAGATGGGCGACACCGTTGTCACGAGCGGCTTCTCTTCGATATTCCCTGCCGACCTGCCCGTGGGACGCATATGCAACCTCGAAGATGCCGAGGACGGCCTGTTCTACCGGGCAAAGGTGGAACTGTTTGTGGACTTTTCGGCCGTCACAACCCTTTTCGTCGTAGGCAACGACGGCAAGCATGAGCAGTCGCAACTTGAAAACAGCATAGGAAAGCGATGACAAGGAACACATTCATAAGACTCCGCAACTTTGTACTGCTCTCACTTGTGCAAGTTCTTATATTCAGCCAGATACACCTGTTTGGGTATGCGACCGCATACATATACATAATATTCATTCTTAAGCTGCCTCGCCACACCACAAGGAACGAGCTGCTCATCTGGAGCTTCCTTTTCGGACTCACCGTGGACATATTCTGCAACACCCCGGGGATAAACGCCGCAGCTGCCACTGTCGTAGGCTTCGTACGCAATCACGTTCTTGCCGCATTCACGCAGAAAGGCATCGCCGACGACTTCATCCCCGGAGCGAGAAGCCTGCAATGGGGACGTTACATAGTGTACTCGCTTATATGCACATCGATATTCTTTACCGTGCTGTTCCTGCTTGAGATGTTTACCGTCACAAGCCCCCTCATGCTGCTAACGGGAGTGCTAAGCAGCACCCTGCTGACAATGCTGTTCGTAACCGTCATCGAGTTCTTCTCACATGCAAGGTAAAAGATGAAAGACTACAGTTACGATAAACGCAAATACATACTTTCAGGGGTTGTCATCCTTGTATTCATAACATATGTCGTTCAGCTCTTCAGCCTGCAGATAAACAGCGAGGACTACAAGACAAAAGCCGACAGCAACGCATTCTACAAGAAGACCGTCTACCCCGCGCGAGGGCTCATGTATGACCGCAACGGCAAGATGCTCGTATATAACCAGCCATCGTACGACATCACTTTCGTTCCAAGAGAGATAAAAGATGTAGACACCCTCGAACTGTGCGAGGCTCTTGACATAACAACCGACGAGTTCAACGAAAGAATGGCAAGGGTAAAGAACAGAAAGCTCAACCCGGGCTATTCGACATACACCGAGCAGGACTTCATGACCTTGCTGTCGGGCGAGGAGTTTGCCCGCTTCCAGGAGAAGATGTTCCGTTTCCCCGGTTTTTATGTACGCAAGCGTTCCATTAGGCAATACAACTACGATGTCGCTGGCGTGCTGCTCGGCGATGTCGGCGAGGTGTCGCAAAAAGCCATTGACAACGACCCCTACTACCGCCGTGGCGACTACATAGGCCTACAAGGCCTTGAGGCCTCCTACGAAAAGGCGCTGCGCGGCAAGAAGGGCACCGAGGTGCTGTTGCGTGACGCACGGGGACGCCTGCAAGGGAAATACCAGGGCGGCGACCTCGACACTGCGGCAGTTCGTGGAAAAGACATTACGCTAAGCCTTGACGTAGAGCTTCAGCAGTTAGGCGAGAGGCTCATGCAGGGCAAGATAGGCAGCATAGTTGCCATTGAGCCGGCGACAGGCGAGATATTATGCATGGTGTCAGCCCCGTCGTACGACCCGTCGCTGCTTGCAGGCCGTCAGAGAGGCAAGAACCACAAGACGCTCGCCCAGGACAAGAGCAAGCCGCTGCTCAACCGTGCCATAATGGGAACATACCCCCCGGGCTCCACGTTCAAGACATCACAGGCAGCAGTGTTCCTTGAAGAGGGAATAATAACCCCTCACACAAGCTTCCCCTGCACGGGCGGCTTCGTGTTCAACAAGTTCCGTTTGGGCTGCCACCCTCACTCGTCGCCCATCAGCCTCGCTCCGGCCATTGCCACATCGTGCAACGCATATTTCTGCTGGGGCCTGCACAGGATGTTCTCTTCGAACCGTTACAGCGGCACAAAAGAGGCCATGAACCGTTGGAGAGACTACATGGTATCCATGGGCTTTGGCTACAAGCTCGGAGTGGACCTCCCCGGCGAGGTACGAGGCATGATACCCAACGCCGAATACTATTCACGCCATTACGGCAACTACTGGCGTGCCGTGACAGTGATAAGCATATCTATCGGACAGGGCGAAGTGGCGCTCACCCCGCTGCAGATAGCCAACTTAGGAGCCACCATTGCCAACAGAGGCTCATACATAACCCCTCACATGGTAAAGAAGATTGAGGGAGATACTATAAGTTCGGAGTTCACGACCCCCAAGAGGACTATGGTAAGCCCGGGGGTGTACGAGGAGATTATCAGAGGCATGCGGCTTGCGGTAACTGACGGAACATGCCATGCGGCGAATATCCCGGGGCTCGACGTGTGCGGAAAGACAGGTACGGCACAGAACAAAGGCAAGGACCATTCGGCATTCTTAGGCTTCGCTCCGAGAAACAACCCTAAGATAGCCGTCGCCGTGTATGTCGAGAATGGAGGCTTCGGAGCTACGTTCGGCGTGCCTATCGGAGCCTTGCTCATAGAGAAATACATCAACGGCAAGCTGTCCGAAGAGAGCGAAGAGAAGGCGAAGAACATTCAGAACAGGTCAATTTACTATGGAAACGAGGAGAGGTAGCATATTCGGCAAGATAGACTGGCTTACAATAACGCTCTTCATGGCTCTTGCCGTGATGGGCTGGCTTGCCATATGCGGAGCCAGCCACAGCTACATCGAGACAAGCTTCCTCGACTTCTTCAGCCAGGACGAGAGAAGCGGCAAGCAGGCTTTGTGGATAGGCATCTCGCTCATTGCCGGGCTCATCCTCCTGTGCATAAAGAAGCACACCTACCAGAACCTTTCGGCATTGATATACATAGCCGCCATTGCTGTCGGCATATTGACGATATTCATCGCAAAGGACATCAAAGGCTCGCACTCATGGATATCGATAGGCCCGTTCAGCATACAGCCTGCCGAGTTCATGAAGTTCGCCACCACCCTCATGCTCGCATCGTACATCGGCCGCAGGGAGTTCAACATAAACGACACAAGGGAGCTTGTCAAGTGCATTGCCATAATCATGCTGCCTATGATTGTCATTGTGGCACAGAACGAGACAGGCAGCGCCCTTGTCTACCTGTCGCTGTTCATAGTGCTTTACCGTGAGGGCATGACGGGAATATTCCTGCTGATGGGAATAAGCGCCGTCGTCTACTTTGTCGTGGGAATAAAGTTCAACGAAGTGATGTTCGACGAGCTTCCGCTGGCTACAGGCCCCTATGCCGTTACCGTGCTTATTCAGATATTCTCGGCAGCCATGGTCAAGTTCTGGGGCAAGAACAACAGGACATTCCTCGTCATTGCCTTAGTGAACATCACGGGAACGTTGGCCTCGTACTGGATAGCGGTATACCTCGTAGAGTTCAACATAATGATTACGCAGTACCTTTTGCTTGCGTTCAATGTCATATACATGCTGCTTCAGATAAGGCTCAGGAAAGAGGGACGTAACTTATGGATAGCCGTATACATACTGGGCTCAATACTCTTCTACAACTCATGCGACTATGTCATGCACAATGTGCTTGAGCCGCACCAGAAAGTACGCATAGAGGTGCTTTTAGGACTCAAGGAGGACCTGTCGGGAGCCGGTTACAACGTACACCAGTCAAAGATTGCCATAGGGTCGGGAGGATTGACGGGCAAAGGCTTCCTGAACGGCACTCAGACCAAGCTGAAATATGTTCCCGAGCAGGATACAGACTTCATATTCTGCACCATAGGCGAGGAGCAGGGCTTCATTGGCTCTACATTCGTGCTGTTTGTCTTCATACTCTTTATCCTGAGGCTTATAATGCTTGCCGAGAGGCAGAACGACGTCTTCGGGCGAGCGTACGGGTATTCCCTTGCGTCGATATTCTTCTTTCATTTTGCCATAAACATCGGGATGGTCATAGGCTTTGTTCCCGTGATAGGCATACCCTTGCCGTTCTTCAGCTACGGCGGCTCGTCGTTCCTCGGCTTTTCTATACTGCTGTTCACGTTCCTGAGAATAGACGCCGACAGGGACCACTTAAGAAGGTAAGAACTCGTGCTGGCAATTTTTCAATTAAGTGAGCGAAAGAGACCCCTCACTTCGCTCGAGGATGACAAGTGCCCGTTAATCGCTAATCGCCAATTCGTTATACGTTACCCTCTCAACTCTCAACTCTCAACCCTAAACTCTCAACTCTAAACTCTGTTTTCAGTTCGTAATTCTCACCCCTACGTCATTAACGCCGACAAGAGTATCTGCGGGCATTAAGTGGCTAAGAGAAATTCTTATTGAGTCACCGTGAGGAAAATTCACCGCACGGGGGACGCTCTTCAACTGGTACAGCAGCCCTGCTGTCGCACCTTTACGCCACCCTTCATCGTCAAACACCTCTATTGTGAACGTATCCGTTGAGAGCAGGCTGTCACGCGAGTCACGACATTCGGCCTGTATTGTAAGATTCTTGTAGCGGTACGACGCCAGTGTTATCGCCTCCACCGACAGCTCAAGCTCGCCCGAGCGGCTGTGCGAGCCGTCATAGACATATACGACAGTGTCGCTTCGCAGCCATGCATTACCTACCGAGGAGCCGAACGAATGCATGACCGTTCCGTCGCACGAACAGAATGCAAGCAGCAGAAAGAGGAGGCTACTCGCCCTTAGGAGCATTCTCCTTGTTCTTGTCACGCCTGTCATGCTTTCTGTCCCTGTTGTTTGAACGATTGCCGTTGTTCTTGCGGTGTTTCTTGCCGCTGCGCTGAGCATTGTCGAAGCGGTTGATATTCTCCTGCTCAAGAAGGTCTACCACACGCTTGCACTCCTTCTCGCCGTTCAGCTGCAACGATTCAGGACGCTCGCCGCGCTTGTTCATCTCAATGACAGCAAAAGCACGCTTGCCCGATATTGTCACAAGATTAGCCGGGATATGCTTGTCGGTAGAGTACGTTACCTCGCCTCGCATAATGTCGCACTTGAAGAAGTAGTATGTTCCGTCCTGTGTCTCAAGCTCCACGTCACGGTTAGGCAAGTTGCGTGAAGCCTCCACATAGGCGTCCACCTCATAGTTCAGGCAGCACTTCAGCTTGGCGCACTGCCCTGCGAGCTTCTGAGGGTTGAGCGATATGTCCTGGAAGCGTGCCGCCGTAGTAGACACCGACACGAAGTTCGTCGTGAAGGTGGCACAGCATAGCTCACGGCCGCAGGGACCAATTCCTCCAATGCGTCCCGCCTCCTGTCTTGCGCCAATCTGCTTCATCTCAATCTTTATCTTGAAGACGTCGGCAAGCACCTTGATGAGCTGCCTGAAATCGACACGGTTGTCGGCGATATAATAGAATATAGCCTTTTGCCCGTCGCCCTGATATTCGACGTCTCCTATCTTCATGTCAAGGTTCAGGTCCTTAGCTATCTGCCGTGAACGTATCATAGTGTCATGCTCACGAGCCTTAGCCTCGGCATACTTCTCCATGTCCACAGGACGTGCCTTGCGGTATATACGCTTGAACTCGCTTTCGGGCGTAAGACGGGTCTTCTTAAGCTGCATAAGCACCAGGCGGCCGGTCATGGTGACTGTGCCGATGTCGTGGCCGGGCATAGCCTCGACCGCCACTATATCGCCTTTCTTAAGAGGAATATTGTTGCTGTTCTTGTAATATCCTTTATGAGTGTTCTTGAACTGCACCTCGACAATGTCGGTATAATCCTCATTGCCTGGAATGCCCGCAAGCCAGTCAAAGGTGTTCAGCGGCGCATCCATCTTGCCGCAGCCATGACAGCATATCCCTGCACACCCGTTATTCTCCTTATATTTTCTTTCCATTTATCTGTTTTTTATCCAAACGATCATCCTCAACGACATGTCGAAGAAGACCATTTTAGCATTTACATTCTGTTCAACGTGTCTTTGCGCCTCGGAGAGCTCTTCCATTATGCCAAAGATATTGTTCTCATTGACAAAAGGCGAGAAGCGCACCGAGAAATTGCGTTCGGCCTGCGACATATACAGCATGTCGTCCTCCTTGAAGTTCATGATGAAGTTTTCACGTATCATACGCTGACAATACTCCAGAAGACGCTTTTGCCTTTCACGTCCGAGGGCCGCCACCTGCTCGCTCCATGCCTTCATGTCACGTATGTTACGTGCGTACGCCACACGCATGAGCTGCATGAAGAGTTCAAGGTACTGAGCCTTCTCGTCGCTCAGAGATATCATCTCCTCGGCCTTTTCCCAGTCGCCGCCGCTCTGCTGGGCTATAAGCTTCGCATCGTCAAAAGTAAGCCCGTAACGCTTTTGCAGGGCGTTCTCCATGTCCTCCCTCGATATGCGGGGAACATCGACCCTCTGAGTGCGGCTCAGTATAGTGGGAATTATCTTGTCGGGCTCTTCCGACACAAGCAGGAAGAGCGTCTTATGCGGCGGCTCTTCAATGACTTTCAGCAGCTTGTTCGAGCAAGCCTCCTTCATCTTTTCGGGCAGCCATATCACGACAATCTTCCAGCCGCCCTCTCGCGACTGCATCGAGAGCTTATGCAGAATTTCGCTGCTCTCACGCTCATATATCATCGGCTGCTGATTCTCTACATCAATCTTCCGCAGCCAACTGTCATAGCTGAAGTATGCCCCTGTGGCAAGCATCTCACGCCACTCCTCAATATAATCGTCGCTTACCGGAGCCGAGTCGCCGGAGCCTCCTTTCTTCTTTTTCACGGGGAACACGAAGTGCAGGTCGCTGTGAATGAACTTCTCCAGCTTCACGCATGCCGGGCACGAGCCGCACACGTCGCCGCTGCGGTTGCCGCACAGCATATAGTTAGCGAGCGCTATCGCTATCGCCAGCTTGCCGTTGCCCCGAGGGCCTGTTATGAGCAGAGCGTGCGCAAGGCAATTCTCGTCGGCGCAGCGACGCAGCTGCTCGACGACGCCCCTCTGTCCTATTATGTCTTTAAAGAACACTCCCATCAGTATATCGCCTTAGCTATCGCATATACACTGTCAAAAGCATTGATAGTGTAGAAATGAATACTCGGAACGCCATGTTCCATCAGTTCACGGCATTGCTGTATGCCCCACTCCTTACCTACCTGAGCCGCCATAGCGTCGTCCTTGCATTTATTAAGCTCTGTGACAAGGCTTGTCGGCAGGTCCACGTGGAAAGTCTTTGGCAGCACATTCAGCTGCGACAGCCTGTGGATAGGCTTTATTCCCGGTATTATCGGAATAGTTATCCCCATTGCACGGGCACGCTCCACAAATTCGAAATACCTCCTGTTGTCGAAGAACATCTGCGTCACAGCATACGCAGCCCCCTCGTCAGCCTTTTGCTTAAGCACGGCAAGGTCACTTTCAAGGTTCGGTGCCTCCTCGTGCTTTTCGGGGTAGCATGCCACGCCATAAGAGAACAGTTCGCCCCGTTCCTTCATCGGCGAGCCGTCCACGAAGAAGCCCTCGTTGAAACGGTTCACCTGCCTTTGCAGGTCAATGGCGTGCTTGTTTCCGCACTTTGCCGGAGCCGTATTAGCGTCGCCCTTGCACTTGTCGCCACGCAGAACAAGAATATCGGTAATGCCCGACAGCTGCAGGTCGATAAGGACATATTCAGTATCCTCGAGCGTATATCCGTTGCACAGGATATGAGGCACTACAGGCACATTATAGCGGTGATGAATAGCCGTCGCCACAGCCACCGTTCCCGGACGGCGGCGTATAGCCCCAAGAGAGAACATGCCGTTGCCCATATCCCTGTATACAGGCTCGCTATGGTGCGTCGTTATGTTTATGTAGCCGGGGTTGAACTCCATGAGCCTGTCGATATTGCCGAACAGCCCTTTAGTTCCGACACCCTTCAAAGGAGGCAGCACCTCAAACGAGAAAGCCGTCTTCTTTGATGAATTTATGTAATCAATTACTCTCATTGTTCATGTCTTAGGGCAAAGCCTTGCGAGAGGCAAAGATTTTCTTTAGCGTTTCACAGCGAGCAAAGCCCATATTCGTATATGAAATATTCAATTATGGTGCAAGCGAGCGAGAGGCAAAGATTTCTTTAGCATTTCACAGCGAGCAAAGCCCATATTCGTATATGAAATATACAAAGTTAGCACAATGAGTTGAAAAAACCTATCGCATAACATTTTTTTGCAATGCAAAAACAAAAAGAGGGGGGCAAGAGCTGAATGCTCTCTAACCAATGAGCGGAAAATGAGACTCATAACAGATGTAGTCGCTTTACTTGCAAAGAACTGGCTCACCAGCAAACTCCGTCTACGGCGAACCTCGGCTGTTCCCGTTGCGTGTGCAGGTTTTCACCAACTCTCCGGCACGAGCTTTCACATCAAAAAAGCCGTAGCCGAAAGCATTGCAGTGCACAAACTTCTCCAATTCGCATACCCGAATGCAAGCAAAGCATTATGCCAAGATTACGAAAAGTAAAATTATCAGAAACAAAAGATATAAGCTTGCACTGATTTGTAAGACTCAACACCTTTTCGCTCTTGTGATATGGGATACTTAATATCCCGGTCACGGTGCTCCAATAACACCCATTTTAACTCCATAGCAATACACCATTTTGAGTACAATCAAAAAATCTTTTACTGTTTTTTGATTTAGCCCGGTGTTCAATTTCTCATAAACGAAATTTTGGACAAAATCCTCCTCAATAACTTTTGTATAATCTCCAAAACAACCAAGAAGGTGGTTCTCAAGAATAACAGCATACGCTGAAATTGTAGAAAGCCTTACAAGCTTTCGTTCTCTCCTTTCCAAAGAATAGAAACTTCTCTAAATGTTTTAATCTCTGTCATATTATAAATTTTAATGCATTTATAATTTACAGATAAATAATCCTTTATTGCAACTTTAAGGATTGCAATCCACTAAGATATAGTTTGTGCTGCGGCCTCCTTCATTCGTTTTCTGCAGTATGCCTTTTGCGATAAGGTTATTTATATCGTTGAGGGCCGTATCGGGCGAGCATTTTGCAATTTTTGCCCATTTACTGCTGGTCAATTTTCCATTGAATCCATCAAATAACATATTCAGCAATTTCCTTTGCCGTTCATTGAAAGAAATATCACGATTGCGTTCCCAGAACTTTGCTTTCTGCATAACTGAGCGTAAAGTGAATTCCGATGCACTTAATGCCTGTTCAAAACAATGTAAGAACCATAAAAGCCAGTCGGTGATATCTCCATCGCCATGTTGAGTGCGTTCTAATACTTCATAATATTCTTTTTGTAAAACCTTTATTTCGGCAGAAACCGAATAAAAACGTTTACTACTGCTCTCGGAACGTGCAAGAAGCATATCGGTTAAAGCTCTTGCTATTCTGCCATTTCCGTCATCAAAAGGGTGTATTGAGACGAACCATAAATGTGCTATGGCAGCTTTTAATAAAGTATCAATATCATCACTATTATTAACCCACTCTACAAAACGTTCCATTTCAACAGGTACACGTTCTGGCGAAGGCGCTTGGTAATGCACCTTTTCTTTTCCCATGGCTCCTGACACCACCTGCATTTCTCCCGAGCGATATTTACCAACTTCTATGCGGTATAAGCCACTCATACCTGTGGGAAACAGCACATTGTGCCAACCAAAAAGGCGGTCGTGCGTAAGAACTTTAGCGTAATTTTGGGTCGCATCTAATTGCATTTCAACCACGCCATCAACATAACGAGAAACAGACACAAGCCCTATTGTGTCAATACCTAATCTGCGAGCAATAGAAGAACGAACCTCTTCAAGATTCAGTTCCTCACCCTCTATTTCCGAAGAGCGAACAAGTTCAAGCGACATATTTGACAATACAGCTTCGTCTTGCGAATCGAAACCCAATGATAACATTCGCCCCATGAGGGTGCCTTGCTTGGCCCGCACACGACCTAACACATTCATTATTTGTTGGCTGTCATAACGAAACTGCCACCAATTTTCATACTCATGTATATACCTCATAATGTCTATTTTGTGACAAAAATATATGGATTTCGGAGAATAGACAAATTATTCTCCGATTTTTTTCGGAGAATAGCAAGCATGATCTCCGAGAGCAATTGGTATGCTAACCATATCAAAAAAATGCTCCCCGGCTGAGGAGCATTCAGAATTGGGAACACATTCCGTTCTTGGAGAATGTCATTTCTGCATTTTAGCATAGTCCATCTTGGCTCTGACAGTATCCCCCAAACATTCAAGGCACTGCCCTCTATGATAGAAAAACGCTGGAGTAAAGCCGTAAACAGCCTCAAAATTGTCATATCCCTCAATAGCTGCTTCATAATCTCCACTCAGCTCGCTTAGCTTTATATCAACCACATGCGTAATCTTCTTAAAATCAGGCAATTTATCAGCTCCGTCTTGTTGCATGGCCATTTCAAGGAATGGAAAAGAATTACAGTGCTGTCTTAATATATCCATCAAATTACCTCCTTTATACATGCCGGTAAAGAATAAGATATCTTCAATAGCACTGTCCGTTTCACCCATTCGCTCGAACGCTTGTATGCGAGAATAGCACATACGCAGATTGAACTTATCTTCATTAATGAGTTCGTCAGTTAAATCAATGACTCCTTGATAATCTCCACGATGAATCCTATTCTGCACAATACCGTCCCAAGCAGCAAGCCCGTTCTCATCATATTCAAGCAGCAGCCTATAGTCGGCGTCAGAACTATCGAAATCTCCAATTTCAGAATACAAGCCGGCACGAGTGAAAAGAACATCTCTAATATATTCAATATCATCTCCTGCAGAAATAAGACTGTATATAGTATCGCAATCGGCTATAGCCTCGTTATACATGGCAAGACTCTCATAGGCAGCCGCCCTGCATAAATAAAGATCCGCTAATGGCATGTCGCACTCCTCGTGCCATAAATTCATTGCACGGTTGATGTCGTAGAGAGACTTTTCGTATTCACCCTGCCGACAATACACATCGGAACGCAAGTGATAGGCATGAAACGAATTAGGATATTCAGAGAGATACAATCCCAGAAGCCTCAAAGCCTCATCATTATCCTTTTCTTCATAAGCCTTAAAAGCCTTATTCATCAACTCGTCACCATGCACGCCCTCCTTAGGCGTACAGCATAGCACCAAACCCCACAAAAGGAGCATAATCGGGAATAAAAATGTTTTCTTCATATTTGAAATGTAGATTAAATGTAAATATTTGAACACATTATCAATATCATATCTTAGTATCCGAAACTTTTTTTATTTGATGAAGCAAAAACAGAACACCCTCTTTATCTTCCTTGCGGGATTTTTTCAGTAACTCCAAGAAAGACACATCATCCAGTTCTGAATTAAAAGCCTGTACAAGTGCCGAGTTTTCGCTATTCATAGGCAATTCAAGTTTCTTGCTTCTACGTTTCATCATTGCACGCAATGTTAAAATACCATTATTGTATTTAGGAGATTTTTCTATTAAAAGACACATGAGTTCTATCCCCGGCTCATTAATATACAAATCATTAAGAAGAGCTATCATATAAAGAGCCTTTAAGTCTGGTGCTGACATATCAAAATTTTCTGCCAATGTAGCATTCACCTCATCTGCCTCAGAATATTTGCCAAGCTTCATAAGGGCACGTGATTTAATATACATCGCCTCTTTACTCTCATGAATCTTGATCACCTCATTAACACCCTTTAAAGCCAAATCATAATAGCCTCCATAAAGGTTAAATATAGCCATTAGAAGTTTACACTCGACATTGTCAATACGCTCTATGTTAGAAGGGATTTTTTCTATGCAACCGAATATAATATCATCGCAAACAACCGTGCTGAAGAAATAATCGGCACAGCGTTGCGCCTCCTTCAGATCGCCTGCAGAGGCCTTCTTTGCAGCAAGCATAAGATATTCACGTGCAGCAATATCATATTCACACTCTTTAAGGGGTGCATAAACAGCCTTGCCACGCTCAATCTCATTATTTATATAATACTCATTATTATACTCGCTTGCATAATCAATTATCTCACAATTTGTGAGTACTGAACACTCTTGAACAGAGGATGACAAGTAAAGACCGCCCAGAGTACGCACACGGCTTAATGCGACATACAATTGCCCCTCCACAAACATTCCATAACTCAAGTCTAAGGACATTTTATCAAATGTCATACCCTGGCTTTTATGTATTGTTATTGCCCATGCAAGTTTTAACGGATATTGCTTAAAAGAGCCCGTTATGTTCTTTTTCAGTTTTCTTTCCGTCCTGTCATACTCATAAGTTATTGCGTCCCAAGAACATATAGGAACACCATGTATTAAGCCATTCTCCAACTTAACAAAGACTTCTGTTTCAGAGAGTCTTTCAACAACACCAATGGTACCATTCGCCCAACGTCTGTACATATCGTTACGAGTAAAAATCACCTGTGCGCCAACCTTCAGCCTTATAACTTTGTCTACAGGCAATCGTTTTTCATCAAAAACACCCGTTATTTCCCCCTCATACTCATACTCCCTTGCATTTATATCAGATAACTTGGAATGATTTATGCTGTTTGCGACTTTGTTTGTCGAAGTCAAAGTGATTACCATCTCACCATCTTGCGGTTGGCATACACGCTCATTCAACAACAGTATGTCACTCGAAGAGATTTTATTAAAACGGACATTCTCCAGCAGATTAAGAAAAGCCTTGTCTTCTTGACGATATACTTTCAGCAATTATATTTTTACTAAAGAAATACGCTTTACTGCTGTAGACTTAAAAAAAAAGAAATCATTTGTATTATAGATATCTTGCAACAACTCAGTTTCCGCACCTTGATTAACGACTGGCGGAAGTTGAAACATATCACCAACGAATATAACCTGTTTACCACCAAAAGGCAAGTTATTACGCAAGACCTTACGAATTGTATTATCTATAGCATCCACAATGTCACAACGCAACATAGAGACTTCATCAATAATAATTGTATCGGCATGAACAAGAGCAAGGATCTTTTTGTAATTCATTTTACCAAAAGTGTCAGGGCCACACACTTCAAGCGGCAATCCAAAAAAAGAATGTATAGTTTCACCGCCTGCCAAGATTGCAGCGATACCAGTAGGAGCTAAAGTTATAAACCGCTTATTTACGGTACGCTGTATATTCTGCAGAAATGTCGTCTTACCGGTACCAGCACGTCCGGTAAGAAAGAAACTCGAGTTTGTATTTGCAACAAGCTCATAAGCAAACATCAGTTCACGGTTATTCTTGTCAAAAAAGCTTTCACTCATACTCATTATCATTTCAACTGTGGTAAGATTTGCATTAATTGTGTATTATATCTGCCGTCGAGGAAACTTTCATAACAGCTATCAACAATTGTTTTAGCCTCTATTTCAACTTCCTCCTTTGGGAAATTGCATTTATTCAATTTCATTGTCGCACAAAGGTAATCGCACAAAAGTCCTTTAGTTTCATTGCGTACGAACTCATCACTGCGATGAACCTTGTCATAATCTCTCTTTTGCACAAGTTCAAGGCGTTTCTCATTGAATGCATATATCTCGATACTATCGATGTATGTCCACGAATGATACATCCCAAGTTTCTCAACGACAACAATCTTGTCGCAAAAACGCACGCCTTTATAATAACGGTTACCATTCACGCTCTCGTATTGGTCACATATAAACATCTTTTGCCCCTCATTCCAGATGGGAACAGACGCTTTTGGTTGTCCAAAAACAGGAAGTATACTATTGAAAAACTCCTTTCTTATTGCCTTATTCAATGATGCCATACATAGTTACCTTTTGATTAAACATTATTTATATCATGCAAGCAAGCGACCGCTTTCCGTTTCATCAATCATTGCCCTTGAAAAACAGAGCAACTCGCTATTGTCCACTGTTTGTCCTAAGAGCTTGGCTTGCCCAACAAAATAGTTACACAACATTCTAACGCACTCCTCTTTTGCGATTTTCTCATTAAAGCATCTCCAATTATTGCCACCCCAGAACCTCTGTGCAATTATCTCGCCGCTTCTGCCATTCCAAGCCACCAAAGTTATACCATTCAGGAATGTATACTTATACCCCTCACCAATGTGATACATAACTGCTATACGATTAGAAACACGTATAGCTTTATAGTAACTGTTACCGGCAGCAGAGGTGTACCCCATTGTCAAGAACACATTACGGGCCGTGTTATATGTTAAGGGACTTCCTGAAAGGGCTGGGAGTGCTTTAGAAGCGAATGCAGCAATTTTTGTATTCATATTCTTTTTTTAGTTTTAACGGAACAGGCCGTCACCTTTAGGCATTATTAATAGACATGTTCTTTTTATTTGCTATCATAAGTGTCCACTAAAAAATCGAAATAGTTCTTTGAAATGATTGATATTTAATTTGTTACGAAGTTTTTTGATGCGCAACGATTTGAAATTACTTTTGCGGTCATAATCAGACCGTTATGAATAAAGACAAATACGTT
>JAFTRV010000078.1 GCA_017462065.1 Bacteroidaceae bacterium | reverse complement strand
TTATACGAAAATGGCAGATTTGAAAGCTCTTGCAGAAGAATTGGTTAACCTTACAGTAAAAGACGTTAACGAACTTGCAACAATCCTTAAAGAAGAATATGGTATCGAACCCGCTGCTGCAGCTGTTGCTGTTGCTGCTCCTGCTGCCGGCGCTGCTGGCGCTGCTGCTGAGGAGAAGACAGCGTTCGATGTAGTTTTGAAGAGCGCAGGCGCTCAGAAGCTCGCAGTCGTTAAGGCTGTTAAGGAGGCTTGTGGCCTTGGCTTGAAGGAGGCTAAAGACCTCGTAGATGCTGCTCCTAGCGTGCTTAAGGAAGGTCTTCCTAAGGCAGAGGCTGAGTCTTTGAAGAAGACTATCGAGGAGTCAGGTGCTGAGGTTGAAATTAAGTAAGCTCACACAAACCCTGCACAAGGGTATAATGGTTAAGAACCCGTTTCTTGGGTTCTTAACCTTTTGTGCGTAAAAAGAAAAGTAAGTTCAATAACATTTTACCACAATGTCGTTAAAAACTGATAATCAAAGAATTAACTTTGCTTCTATAAAAGATCCAATGCCATGCCCGGACTTTTTGGAAGTACAATTGAAGTCCTTTGAAGACTTCCTCCAGTTGGACACTCCACCCGAAAAACGTGTGAATGACGGTCTCTACAAAGTTTTTGCAGAGAACTTCCCTATCACCGATACAAGAAACAACTTCGTATTGGAGTTCCTGGATTATTACATAGACCCGCCACGCTATTCAATTACTGAATGTTTAGAGCGCGGTTTGACCTATAGTGTTCCCTTAAAAGCAAAGTTGAAGCTTTATTGTACCGATCCCGATCATGAGGATTTCGATACAGTCATTCAGGACGTGTTCCTGGGGCCTATCCCCTACATGACAAAGCAGGGTACGTTTATCATTAACGGTGCCGAGCGCGTTGTGGTTTCACAGTTGCACCGTTCACCCGGCGTGTTCTTCGGTCAGAGCGTACACGCTAACGGTACACCGCTTTATTCGGCACGTATCATCCCGTTCAAGGGATCATGGATCGAGTTCGCTACCGACATCAACAATGTCATGTACGCTTACATCGACCGTAAGAAGAAATTGCCTGTAACGACTTTGTTGCGCGCTATCGGTTTCGAGAGCGACAAGGATATTCTTGAGATATTCGACCTTGCCGAAGAGTACAAGGTTACCAAGACAAACATGAAGAAGGCTCTTGGCCGCAAGATGGCCGGTCATGTTGTCAAGACTCGTCAGGAGGACTATGTCGATGCCGATACCGGCGAGGTTGTATCAATCGAGCGTAGCAATGTTGTCGTAGAGAGAGGCTCAATACTTGACCAGGAGCTCGTTGAGCGAATTCTTGACAGCGGTGTCGAGACAATCCTCCTGCACAAGGAGAACGATGCTCCCGACGCTGTTGACTACTCTCTTATCTTCAATACACTTGACAAGGATACAAGCAACTCAGAGAAGGAGGCCGTAAACTACATCTTCCGTCTTCTGCGCAATGCAGAGCCTGCAGACGACGCAAGCGCGCGTGAGGTAATCAACAACCTCTTCTTCTCAGAGAAAAGATATGATTTGGGTGATGTGGGCCGTTACCGCATCAACCGCAAGCTCGGCCTCTCAACCGATATGGATGTGAGAGTGCTGACAAAGGAGGATATCATCGAGATTATCAAGTACCTCATCGGTCTTGTGAACTCTATGGCGACAGTCGATGATATCGACCACTTGAGCAACCGTCGTGTACGTACTGTTGGCGAGCAGCTTTCTAACCAGTTCGCTATCGGCCTTGCACGCATGGCGCGTACTATCCGTGAAAGAATGAACGTGCGTGACAACGAGGTCTTCACTCCGACAGACCTTATCAACGCAAAGACTGTCTCTGCTGTCATCAACACATTCTTCGGTACCAATGCTCTTTCTCAGTTTATGGACCAGACGAACCCGCTTGCCGAGATCACTCACAAGCGCCGTCTTTCGGCTCTCGGCCCCGGCGGTCTTTCACGCGAGCGTGCAGGCTTCGAGGTTCGTGACGTTCACTATACGCACTATGGCCGTCTCTGTCCTATCGAGACTCCTGAAGGTCCGAACATCGGTCTTATTTCTTCGCTCTGTATCTATGCGAAGATTAACGAGCTCGGCTTCATCGTGACGCCGTACCGTTCCGTTGCGAACTGCAAGGTCGATATCGACAACAAGAATGTAGTATATTATACAGCAGAGGAGGAAGAGGGCAGAATTATCGCTCAGGGCAACGCTCCTCTTGACGAGAATGGCAACTTCATCCTCAAGAAGGTAAAGACACGTCAGGATGCCGACTATCCGGTCGTTGAGCCCGAAAGAGTAGAGCTCATGGACGTATCTCCTCAGCAGATTGCGTCTATTGCGGCTTCGCTCATTCCGTTCCTCGAGCATGACGACGCCAACCGTGCATTGATGGGATCTAACATGATGCGCCAGGCGGTTCCATTGCTCACTACTGAGGCTCCTATCGTCGGTACAGGCTTCGAGAAGCAGCTCGTAGAGGATTCACGTACACAGATCGTTGCCGAGGGTGACGGTGTCGTTGAGTTTGTCGATGCTTCAAGAATCGTAATCAAGTACGACCGTACTGAAGAGGAGGAGTTCGTAAGCTTCGAGCCTGCGTCAAAAGAGTACATCATCCCTAAATTCCGTCGTACCAACCAGAACATGACAATCGACCTCCGTCCTATCTGCGACAAGGGTCAGAAGGTGAAGGCGGGCGATATCCTTACCGAAGGCTATTCAACCCAGGCCGGCGAGCTCGCTCTCGGCAAGAACCTTTTGGTAGCATACATGCCGTGGAAGGGATACAACTATGAGGATGCTATCGTTCTCAACGAGAAGGTTGTACGCGAGGATGTCCTTACATCAGTTCATGTGGACGAGCTCTCTCTCGAAGTGCGTGAGACAAAGCGCGGCATGGAGGAGTTCACATACGATATTCCTAATGTCAGCGAGGATGCGACTAAGGACCTTGACAAGAATGGTATCATTCGTGTCGGCGCTTATGTCAAGCCCGGTGATATTATAATAGGTAAGATTACGCCTAAGGGCGAGTCTGACCCGACACCGGAGGAGAAGCTTCTCCGTGCGATATTCGGTGACAAGGCCGGTGACGTCAAGGATGCGTCGCTTAAGGCTTCTCCTTCATTGCAGGGCGTTGTTATTGACCGCCGTCTGTACCAGCGTGCCGAGAAGACACGTTCGGCTAAGATGGCCGACAAGGCTAAGCTGCCGAAGATTGATGACGAGTTCCAGCAGAAGGTGGACGCTCTCAAGGATATACTTATCGACAAGCTGCTGAAGCTTGTAGACGGTCGTGTGTCACAGGGTGTCAAGGACTTCATGGGTACCGAGATTATCGCTAAGGGCGCTAAGTTCACACGCCCCGAACTCGAGGCTCTCGATTTCACGTCAGTTCAGCTGAGCAAGTGGACGGCTGACGCTCACGCCAACGAGCTTATCCGTACGCTTATCATCAACTTTATCCACAAGTACAAAGAGCTTGACGCAGAGGTTAAGCGCGAGAAGTTCGCTTTGACTATCGGCGACGAGCTGCCTTCGGGTACAATGAAGATGGCGAAAGTCTACATCGCTAAGAAGCGTAAGATTGGCGTCGGTGACAAGATGGCGGGACGTCACGGTAACAAGGGTATCGTTTCACGTGTCGTACGTCAGGAGGACATGCCGTTCCTCGAGGACGGTACGCCGGTAGATATTATCCTTAACCCGCTGGGCGTGCCTTCACGTATGAACATCGGTCAGATATTCGAGACCGTTCTCGGACGTGCCGGCAAGGAACTCGGCGTTAAGTTCGCTACGCCTATCTTCGACGGCGCCAAGCTCGACGATCTCTGCACATGGACCGACAAGGCAGGCATTCCTCGCTTCGGCAAGACATACCTCTACGACGGCGGTACCGGCGAGCGTTTCGACCAGCCTGCGACAGTGGGTGTCAGCTACATGCTGAAGCTCGGTCACATGGTTGAGGACAAGATGCACGCACGTTCAATCGGTCCTTACTCACTCATCACTCAGCAGCCTCTTGGAGGTAAGGCCCAGTTCGGTGGTCAGCGTTTCGGTGAGATGGAGGTTTGGGCTCTTGAGGCGTTCGGCGCCGCGCACATCCTGCAGGAGATTCTGACAATCAAGTCAGACGACGTCGCAGGACGTTCAAAGGCTTACGAGGCTATTGTCAAGGGCGACCCGATGCCTACGCCAAGCATACCGGAATCTCTGAACGTATTGCTTCACGAGTTGCGCGGCTTGGGCTTGAGCATTTCATTTGAATAATTAATCCTTCACGTTTGTCAATATAAAACTATGGCTTTTAGAAAAGAAACAAAGACAAAAACAAATTTCTCGAAGATTACCATCGGTCTTGCTTCACCGCAGGAGATACTCGGTAATTCGTGTGGAGAGGTGTTGAAACCGGAAACAATCAACTACCGTACCTATAAGCCCGAGCGTGACGGATTGTTCTGTGAGCGCATCTTCGGACCGGTTAAGGACTATGAGTGCCATTGCGGTAAGTACAAGCGTATCCGCTATAAAGGCATTGTCTGCGACCGTTGCGGCGTTATGGTGACAGAGAAGAAGGTACGCCGTGAGCGTATGGGACACATCCAGCTTGTAGTTCCCGTGGCTCACATCTGGTACTTCCGTTCATTGCCAAACAAGATAGGTTATCTGCTCGGTCTTCCCACGAAGATGCTCGACGCAGTTATCTACTACGAGAAATATATAGTTATACAGCCCGGTGTCATGGCTCGCAAGGATGACGAGACACGCCAGGATATTCCGGGCAAGGAGAATGTGCTTGACGGCGTTGAGAAGTATCAGCTTCTGACCGAGGACGAGTACATCACAATCATGGATAACCTGCCTCAGGGCAACGAGTACCTCGACGACAATGATTCTAACAAGTTCATTGCCAAGATGGGTGCCGAGGCTATCCAGGATCTCTTGGCACGCATCAACCTTGACGAGCTCTCTTACGAGCTGCGTAACCGTGCCAACACCGACATGTCACAGCAGCGCAAGAACGAGGCTTTGAAGCGTCTGCAGGTGGTTGAGTCATTCCGTTCGTCTATGGCTGCCTCAAACGGCAACAACCGTCCCGAATGGATGATAATGACAGTTATCCCTGTCACTCCTCCAGAATTGCGTCCTTTGGTTCCGCTCGATGGCGGCCGTTTCGCGACATCGGACCTTAACGACCTCTATCGTCGTGTAATCATACGTAACAACCGTTTGAAGAAGCTCATCGAGATTAAGGCTCCTGAGGTTATCTTGCGTAACGAGAAGCGTATGTTGCAGGAGGCTGTCGATTCATTGTTCGACAACTCACGCAAGGCAAGCGCCTTGAAGTCAGACGCTAACCGTCCTCTCAAGTCACTTTCTGACAGCCTTAAGGGTAAGCAGGGACGTTTCCGTCAGAACCTTCTCGGTAAGCGTGTGGACTATTCGGCACGTTCGGTCATCGTCGTTGGCCCTGAGCTCAAGATGGGCGAGTGCGGTCTGCCGAAGCTCATGGCTGCCGAGCTCTACAAGCCATTCATCATACGCAAGCTCATAGAGCGCGGCATCGTTAAGACTGTAAAGTCCGCAAAGAAGATCGTAGACCGTCGCGAGCCAATCATCTGGGACATCCTTGAGCATGTAATGAAGGGTCACCCCGTATTGCTCAACCGTGCGCCGACACTTCACCGTCTTGGTATCCAGGCGTTCCAGCCTAAGATGATCGAGGGCAAGGCAATTCAGCTTCACCCGCTTGCATGTACTGCGTTCAACGCCGACTTCGACGGTGACCAGATGGCTGTTCACTTGCCGCTGAGCAACGAGGCTATCCTTGAGGCTCAGATGCTCATGCTGCAGTCGCACAACATTCTTAACCCCTCAAACGGCGCGCCTATCACCGTTCCTTCACAGGATATGGTACTCGGTCTTTACTACATCACCAAGCTGCGTGAGGGCGCTAAGGGCTCAGGCATGACATTCTACGGTCCCGAAGAGGCTATGATTGCCTACAACCAGGGCCGTGTGGCAGTTCATGCGCCGGTTAAGGTTATGGTTGAGGACCTTGACGAGAACGGAGAATATGTTCAGGTTATCCGCGAGACATCTGTAGGACGTATCATCGTTAATCAGATTGTTCCGCGCGAGATGGGCTTCATAAATACAATCATCTCTAAGAAGTCGCTTCGTGATATCATTACAGAGGTTATCAAGCGTGTGGGCGTTGCCCGTTCGGCTGAATTCCTCGACGGTATCAAGAACCTCGGTTACCAGATGGCCTTCAAGGGCGGTCTGTCATTCAACCTTGACGATGTGATTATTCCTAAGGAGAAAGAGGAGCTTGTACGTAAGGGTAACGAAAAGGTTGAGGAGATTCTCGCTGAGTATAACCTCGGTCTTATCACAGACAAGGAGCGTTACAACAAGGTTGTCGATGAGTGGACGCACGTTAATGCCGACCTTGCGAATGTGCTTATGAAGACAATTTCTGCCGACGACCAGGGCTTTAACTCTGTCTTCATGATGCTCGACTCTGGCGCTCGTGGTTCTAAGGACCAGATCCGTCAGCTCTCAGGTATGCGTGGTCTTATGGCCAAGCCGCAGAAGGCCGGTTCGGAAGGCGCTCAGATTATTGAGAACCCGATTCTTTCGAACTTTAAGGAGGGACTTTCAGTGCTTGAGTACTTTATCTCTTCTCATGGTGCCCGTAAGGGTCTTGCCGATACCGCTTTGAAGACTGCCGATGCCGGTTATCTGACACGTCGTCTTGTCGATGTATCTCACGATGTCATCATCAACGAGGAGGACTGCGGCACGTTGCGCGGTCTTGTATGCACAGCTCTCAAGAACGGCGACGAGGTTATCGCAACTCTCGGCGAGCGTATCATGGGCCGTGTATCGGTACACGACGTCGTAGATCCTACAACAGGAAAGATACTTGTTCACTCAGGCGAGCTTATCACAGAGGCTATCGCTGACGAGATTGAGAAGTCTCCTATCGAAAGCGTTGAGATACGTTCAGTCCTTACCTGTGAGTCTAAGCATGGCGTATGTGCCAAGTGCTACGGCCGCAACCTTGCTACAAGCCGCATGGTTGAGAAGGGCGAGGCTGTCGGCGTTATCGCCGCCCAGTCAATCGGTGAGCCGGGTACACAGCTTACTCTCCGTACGTTCCACGCCGGCGGTACTGCTGCGAACATCGCAGCCGACGCTACAATCAGAGCTAAGCATGCGTCTAAGCTCAAGTTCGAGGAGTTGCGTACAGTAGACCACCTTGAGCCGGACGGCACGCCTGTAAAGATTGTAGTAAGCCGTTTGAGCGAGGTACGTTTCGTAGACGTGAACACAGGCATCGTACTCTCTTCGCACAACATACCTTACGGCTCTAAGCTTTATGCAGCCGAGGACGAGCTTGTTGAAAAGGGCAAGGTTATCGCATCTTGGGACCCCTTCAACGCAGTTATCGTTACCGAGGTTGCCGGTAAGGTTGATTTCGAGTCAGTCATCGAGAATATCACATACAAGGTAGAGACCGACGAAAGTACTGGTCTGCACGAAATCGTCATTATCGAGTCTAAGGATAAGAACAAGATACCTACCGTTCATATCAATGACGAGAACGGCAACTCTCTCCA
Organism: Bacteroidaceae bacterium; assembly: GCA_017462065.1. Classification (GTDB taxonomy): domain Bacteria; phylum Bacteroidota; class Bacteroidia; order Bacteroidales; family Bacteroidaceae; genus HGM04593. Next base: position 10,932 of record JAFTRV010000078.1, on the reverse strand, counting down.
CAACTACAACTTGCCTGTAGGCGGTCACGTAGTAGTTGAGAACGGCGACATGCTCAAGGCCGGTGACGTTATTGTCAAGATACCTCGCGTGTTCGGTAACGCAGGTGATATCACCGGCGGTCTGCCGCGCGTAACAGAGCTCTTCGAGGCACGTAACCCGTCTAACCCTGCTGTCGTTTCTGAAATTGACGGTGAGGTGACAATGGGCAAGGTCAAGAGAGGTAACCGTGAGATTATCGTGACCTCTAAGGTGGGTGACGTCAAGAAGTATCTTGTCGCTCTCTCTAAGCAGATCCTTGTTCAGGACGGCGACTATGTACGTGCCGGCACTCCGTTGTCGGACGGTGCAGTGACTCCATCGGACATCCTTGCCATCAAGGGACCTACCGCTGTTCAGGAGTATATCGTTAATGAGGCGCAGGACGTTTATCGTTCACAGGGCGTTAAGATTAACGACAAGCACTTTGAGATTATCGTTCGTCAGATGATGCGTAAGGTACAGATTGACGAGCCGGGCGATACACGCTTCCTTGAGCAGCAGATTGTGGACAAGCTGCAGTTCCAAGAGGAGAACGACCGTATCTGGGGCAAGAAAGTTGTCGTAGATGCCGGTGACTCTGAAAACCTCAAGGCCGGCCAGATTGTAACGGCACGCAAGCTCCGTGACGAGAACAGTACTCTCAAGCGTCGCGACCTCAAGCCTGTCGTTTCACGTGATGCTCAGCCTGCGACATCGACTCAGATTCTGCAGGGTATCACGCGCGCGGCGCTCCAGACTCAGAGCTTCATGTCTGCCGCATCGTTCCAGGAGACGACAAAGGTCCTCAACGAGGCTGCAATCAACATGAAGAGCGACTACTTGCTCGGTATGAAGGAGAACGTAATCTGCGGTCACCTTATCCCTGCTGGTACAGGTCAGCGTGACTTCAACAGAATAATCGTAGGCTCAAAAGAGGACTATGAAAGAGTCCAGGCGAGCAAGCGAGCTGTACTTGACTTCTCGGACGACGAAGAATAAAAAGTACAATATAAAGTAGAAACGAGCGTACGTAAAGTACGCTCGTTTTTTTGTCTCCTTGATATTCTGTTAAAAATTTTGTATTGTTGATTTTTAACTCTATTTTTGCACTAAACACATTAACTTAGGTAAATAAGGCAATGAGCACAGCTTTAAAAATTGACGTGGAGGCAATTCTTGCCGCCAAAGCGGGGAAAAAGGCACGCTACGTACCACGTTTCCTTATCTCTTATCTAAAAAAGATAATACATCAGGACGAAGTGAACAGCTTTCTGTTGGCTAATCACGACAAAAGAGACCTTGATTTCATCAATGAGTTCATGAGGTTCTTCAACAACTCTTTCGATGTCACCGGCCTTGAGAATCTGCCGAAAGACGGCCGTTTCACGTTCGTAAGCAATCACCCTCTCGGGGCGCAGGACGGTTTGGGCTTGGCATATATTCTCGGTCCGGTCTACGAAGGAAAGATAAAGTTCCTTGTGAACGACCTGCTTATGAATATACCTCATATATCGTCGTTCTGGGTCCCGATAAACAAAACAGGCAACCAGGCACGCAACTTCCCCCAACAGGTAAACGCCGCTTTCTCAAGCGACAATCACATAGTCATGTTCCCGGCAGGTCTCTGCTCGCGCAAGCGCAAGGGCGTCATCCGTGACCTTGAGTGGAAAAAGACATTCATAACCAAGAGCGTCCAGACACAGCGCGACGTAATTCCAATACATTTCGAAGGCGAGAACTCTAAGTTCTTCTATCGCCTCGCCAACTTGAACAGGATGCTCGGCATCAAATTCAACATAGCAATGCTCTATCTGAGCGACGAGATGTTCAAGAATACAAACAAAAAGTTCAAGGTGACAATAGGAAAGCCTATTCCGTGGCAGACATTTGACAAATCCAAGACCCCTACAGAGTGGGCTCAGTACGTCAAAGAGATAGTATATACACTATAAAACACTGTTCATTACTATGAAAGATATTATAGCTCCTGTTCCAAAGGAACTTTTGAAGGCGGAGCTGACGCCCGAAAGACGTCTTCGTACTACCAATCGCAGCGATAATGAAATTTATATCGTGACAGCGCATGAGGCTCCTAACGTAATGCGTGAGATTGGCCGTCTGCGTGAAATCGCATTCAGGGCTTCAGGCGGCGGAACCGGCAAGGAGGTCGATATTGACGAGTTCGATACAATGGAGGTGCCATACAAGCAGTTGGTCGTCTGGAACCCCGACAACGACGATATTATCGGAGGCTACCGTTTCATCTTCGGCAGCGATGTGCGTTTCGACGAGAACAATGAGCCGATAATCGCTACTGCCCACGGAATGTTCGGTTTTTCCGAGAAATTCAGAAAAGAGTATCTGCCCCACACGCTTGAGCTCGGGCGCGCTTTTGTAGCTCTCGACTATCAATCGACACGCATGGGCTCTAAAGGACTCTTCGCTCTTGATAACCTCTGGGACGGCTTGGGAGCTTTGGCGATTGTGATTCCCGGTATGAAATACTACTTCGGAAAAGTTACCATGTATCCGTCATATCCTACAAAGGCCCGTGACATGATACTCTACTTCTTGCGTAAGCATTTCCAGGACAAAGAGGGGCTTGTGGCTCCTATAACCCCCTTGCAGCTCGAGACTGATGAGGCGGAGCTGAAGGAGCTGTTCTGCAAAGACAACTACAAGGAGGATTACAGAATCCTCAAGCAGGAGGTGCTCAAGATGGGGCAGGTAATTCCTCCTATGGTAAATGCCTACATGGGCTTGTCGTCTACAATGAAGATATTCGGCACTGCGGTCAATTATGACTTCGGCAACGTAGAGGAGACTGCTTTGCTTGTAACGGTGAACGAAATGGTCCCTGAAAAGCACAACAGATACATGAAGACTTTCTTGGAGACATATAAAGGCGAGTGCAATCCTTGCTATATGCCCGTAGAGAAATAAATATTCTATAATCTTGAACTCCGGGAACAATTGAGTCGGCCCGGAGTTTTTTAATTTATAAGAAGTATGAAAGTGGAAATAATAAATAAGTCGAAGCACCGGTTGCCGGCATATGCGACAGACCTCTCTGCCGGCATGGATCTAAGAGCGAATCTTGACACCCCTATCGTGTTGGAGCCGTTGCAGCGTGCATTGGTGCCTACAGGCCTCTTCATGGCGCTGCCTGCCGGCTTTGAGGCTCAGGTGCGTCCACGCAGTGGCCTGGCTATCAAGAAGGGCATAACAGTCCTCAATTCTCCGGGAACTATTGACGCCGACTACAGAGGAGAAGTCTGCGTGATACTTGTAAACCTCTCTAACGAGCCGTTTACGATAGCTGACGGCGAGCGTATCGCTCAAATGGTCATAGCACGTCATGAGCAGGTAGAGTGGCGTGAGGTCGAGGTGCTTGGCGAGACAGAGCGAGGAACCGGCGGCTTCGGACATACAGGCGTTTGATGATAGTATGGCACGGTTGAGGCGTTTGGTTTTTCTGTTCCTCGTTCTCGCATGCTCTATGAGTGCGGGAGCCCAGGAGGGATGCAGAGGCAATGACTCTGTAGCGCATGGCCGTGCTTTGGACTATTACTATATTCAGGCCAGGTCGCACCTGATGCAGGACAGCATCGACCGCTGCTTTGAGCTGTTGCGGCACTGCTATGCTCTCGACCCCTCTTCGGCATCGGTAATGTTCGACCTCTCTTCGTTCTATGCATTTCTTAAGAAAGACAGCGTCTCCCATGCAATGTTGAGCAAGGTGGTGGAGTCTGACCCGCAGAACAGCGATTACAACAAAGCGCTTGTAAACTATTATCTGAATGCGGGTGACATTGAGTCGGCAATAGAGGTGTATGAGAAGATGCTTGAGACAGGCCATTCGAAGAGCGAGACCTACGAGTATCTCTATTCGCTTTATGCCGAGGCAGGCAAGCATGATAAGGCCATAGAGGCTCTTGAGAAGCTCGAGAAGCTCGAGGGCAGCAACGAGGAGATAACGTTTCAGAAGCTGCGTCAGTATATGTCTGTCGGCGACAGCGCCAAGGCTGTGGCGGCAGTGTACAGGCTTATTGACGAGAACCCTGACGATTCACGCTGCTGGACGCTGCTCGGCAATGCTTATTCGCTTCTTGGAGACAGGGAAAAGGCCGTAAAGGCAATAGACAAGGCTCTTTCGCTGAGGCCTGACGACGGTTATGCGTTGTCTTCGTTGGCCACGATATATGTGAACGATGCCGACGACTCCATGTACTGCAATGTTATTGAGCGTCTCCTCATAAGCGAGAATATTGGCTCAGAGGCACGTCTCAAGGCTCTTGTTCAGTATATCGAATACAAATATCCTACCGACAGCGCAAGGGTGGGCAGATTGATGGGCGAGATGATAAAGCTGCCCTTTGACATGGCTGAAATCGCCAATGTGCATGCTCAATATCTTGTGTTGGCGAATGCTCCTTCCGACACGATTGTATCCGCATTCGAGAGGGTGCTTGCCCTGGAGCCCGAAAATGTTTCGGCAATAATCAAGCTGCTCGGCTATGCCATAGACCGGAACGACGATGACGCTGTGATAAAGTATACCGACGAGGCCCTGCCGTATTTGCCCGACAAGCTGGAGCTGTATTACTATAAAGGCATATCCTATTATATGCAGAAACGGTATGCCGACGCTATTTCGGTGTACGAAGAGGGGCTTAGGAAGCGTGGCGAAGAGACGGCAGCGGAGCTTGTGTCGGAAGTCTATGCTCTTCTTGGTGACCTCTATCACGAGCAGTCGATGATAGACGAGTGCATGCAGGCATACGATTCTGCCCTTGTGTACGACAGCTCTAATATGAGCGTATTGAACAATTACGCCTACTATCTTTCACTCGACGGCAAGGAGTTGCAGCGTGCGCTTGACATGAGCTATAAGACTATTGTAGCCGAGCCCGACAATGCGACATACATAGATACGTACGCATGGGTGCTGTTCAAGCTCGGACGCTACGAAGAGGCAAAGGCTTATGCCGAGAAGCTTATCGCTCTTAACGATATGAGCGTTGTGGTATACAGCCATTGCGGAGATATCTACGCAAAATGCGGCGACATCGAGAGCGCTGTGAAGTACTGGATTATGGCCCGTGATGCCGGCGATAATTCGAAATTGTTGGAAAAGAAAATAAAAAAACGGAGATATTATGAAGATGCGAAACGCAGGAAATAAGATATTGCTTTCTCTTTTTGTGGCAGCTCTGCTGTTGGCCGGCTGCAAGAGCAAGAAGAGCGTCGTTGAGGTGAGCAGAGCCGATATTGAGAGCATGGCTCTCGTCTCGGCGGCTCCGGCTGTTGCTTCGCCATGCACGGCATTGTCGGGCAACCTCAAACTGTCGGTCGATGTCAATGGAAAGCCATTCTCGGCAAAGGGCACAATGCGTATAAAGGAGGGCGACGGCGTTCAGATAGGCGTTACGGCTCTCGGTCTTGTCGAGATAGCCTGTCTTGAATTTTTCCCCGAGAATGCCCGTCTTATATACAAGCTCGGCAAGGAGTATACCGACGTCTCATACGCCGAAGTCGCTTTCCTGCAAAAGTCAGGAATCAACTACGAGATGCTTGAGTCGGTATTGCTGAACAGAATATTCTCGCCGGACGGAAGACCGGCGCTGCAGGCTCTTCCCGACATGGCATTTGCCGACGAGGGCGACTGCGTGACAGCTACGACACGACCATCAAAAGGGATTGTCTATAAATTCTCTATCGACAAGCTTACCGGCAATCTTGTCCGCAGCGAGGGACAGCACGAGGGCGGAGGTCATGTAGTGTGCGATTATTCAGGCTTCGAGGATATTGACGGCGTAATGTTCCCGCACACGATAAGCCTGGCGCTGGGAGGCGTAGGAACAGACGTGGCTCTCAGCTTCGTGCTTAGCCGTGTCGAAATAGGGAATATCGTCTTTACCCCTCGCCGCATATCATCTTCATACGACAAGCTCGCCCCTGAGCAGCTGTTGAAGTCCGTTATCAAAAAATAGAGCAAGAACACCTAAACGACTATAATGAACACGACAAGACTGAAATATCTTTTGCTGCTTATTGTGGCGGTAATATCATTCTCGCAAGCTCAGGCGCAGGACTCCTCAATCAAGGATATGCGTGCAAGAGCCGGCTCTTTGCGTAAGGAGATAAGCGAGAAAGAGAAGATTTTGCTGTCGTCGCAGAAAGATGTCAAGAGCAAGCTAAACAACCTTGATATAATAACAGCCCAGTTGCGTGAGATAAAGAAGCTTGTGTCGCATCTTCAAAAAGAGGTGAAGCTAATCAATAACGAGATAGCCGAATACGACAAAGAGATTGAGCGTCAGGAAAAGATTGTTGAGAAATCACGCGAGGAGTACGCCGAGGCGTTGCGTAGGGCACGCAAGTACAGCAATTTCCAGAGCAAGCTGCTGTTCATCTTCTCTGCCGACGACTTCAACACTATGGCCCGCCGCTATCGTTATACAGGCGAGTTCATGGATGCTCACAAGGCGCTTGCCGACAGTCTTAAGGTGCAGATAGCCGCTCTCGAGGTAAAGCGTGCCAAGCTCGAGGCTACACGTCTTCTCAAGGCGCAAGCGTTGAAGGAACAGGATGCCGAGCGTGCCAAGCAGCAGCGTCTTGAAAAGGAGCAACGCAAGATTGTAGAGTCGTTGAAAAAAGAATCGAAGAAGGTTGAGCGTGAACTCAAGAAAAAGCGTGCCGACCTGCAGAAGCTCAATAAAACCATTGATAAGGAGATAGAACGAGTGCTTGCCGAGGAGAGGGCCGCAAAGAAAAAGGCGGCTGCGAAAAGCGAGCCGGGCAAGCCATCAAAGACTTCTGGTGAATACAAGTACGATGCAGGCGTCGAGGCTATGTCAGGCTCCTTCCTAAGCAACAAGAAGAAACTTCCTGTACCTATAACGGGCCCTTATCTCGTTGTGGAGCGCTACGGCGTGAAGAATGCGATATCGGGCAAGGGCAACGTTCCCATAAACAGCGGCGGAGTGACATTCGAGGGCAATGCAGGGGCTGCCGCCCGTTGTATATTCGACGGCAAGGTCACGGCTGTTCTCGATACGGGCAACTACACGTTCGTGCTTGTCCGTCACGGGAAATACATATCGGTATATTGCAATCTTGACAACGTGCGTGTCAAGGGCGGCGAGAATATAAAGGCCGGAGATATAATAGGCGATATTGCGGTCGATGTCAAAGAGGGCAATCCGAGAATGCTTTTCCAGCTCCGTCAAGAGAAAAAGACGCTCGACCCTGCAGAATGGCTGAAAATGTAACCCTTTATAATACGGCTCAGTACAAGAATTGCACAGAGCCGTATTGTTCTATTCATTGAATATATAGCCCTTGACGTATTTGCTATATTGCCTCCATTCCTCTTTGTATAGGTCTTCGGAGTCTGAGGGTACATATATGTATTCAAGCTCATTGCATCTATAGAAAACATTGTTCCCTATCTCAGGCGGTGTCATAGCCTTGCAGTATACGGTTTTCAGTATCTTGCAGTTGTTGAATGCCCAACCGCCGATATCCTCTATGCCGCTTCCTATAATCACGCTGTCAATCCTCGTGCAATCGTAGAAAGCGCAGAACCCGATCTCTGTGACACTGTCAGGGAAAACAACGCTGTTAAGGCTTAAGCAATTCCGGAAGGCATAGGGTTGCACCTCTTTAATATCTTCAGGTATAACAAGATCTTTCAATTCCTCGCCGTTCAGATACAGGTTCTTAGCATAGCTTGTCGGGTTTGCCGAATAATCCTGGAAATAGAGCCTGCACCATGCGCTGAGGTCGGATATATACGCAGCTTTTAGGCCTATGCAGCCGAAGAATGCGTCTAACTCAACGCTTTTTATGTTGTCGGGTATGGTAACGCTTTCCAGCCTGCTGTTGTCACGGAAATAGTTGAACAGGTGAGTGCCGCTGATAGTCAGTACGCCCGTTGTGCCGTTGTAGTTGTTCGATACGACATTCCTGTCGGTATATACATCTATTGGCTTCCCGTCCCTCGTCGTATAATAGATTGTCGAAGTGGTGTCGTCGAATGTCTCTGAATCATCTTCGCAGCCGGCAACGGCAAGCAAGGCTGTAAACAACAAGAACGCTTTTATTGCAACCTTCATAACAGTGTCTTATATATTGTCTACAAAGTTATTAATAAAAATTACAGAACTCAATAAGAGTCCTGTAATTCCTGCTAAAATTGTTATTATATTATCCTATTATCCTAAAAGTCATAGCCTACTATATATTCGCTGTATTGTGACCATCCGCTCTTGTATAATGAGACTGATTCCATTGGAACATAGATTCTATTAAGGTTGTCGCAATTATTGAATACGGCGTCCTCAATAATTGGAGGTGTTGTCGCCTTACAATAAACTGTATTAAGTTTATTGCAGTTATAGAAGGCTTTGTATCCGATGTTTATAACGCTGACAGGAATCGTTATACTTTGTATTAGGTTGTCGTTCGTAATAAAATTATCTCCTATTGCATAACTTTCTCCTTTATAGTTTTCTGGTAGCTCAAGATCTATTCCTTGATTTGCCGTAAGCTTGACATTGGAAATTCTTGCTTCATCATCGCCGTTCGATGTGCTTCCATCTTTTGTGTATGCAACTACAACCTCTATACTACGGTTATATGCGAATGTGTATTCATATATGCCGCTGTCTTCTCCGCTTTTATTCAATACTTCACTTCCATTTACTTTGATAGAAAATTTGTCATAACCGCTTTCGCTGCTTACTGCCCAATAAAAAGAGAATTTATCTCCGGTACTGCCGTTCACTGTATACGTTTTGCTGTTAGTTGAGCCATTAGTCTTATTTGATGATGTCCAACTATTATATGTGATTTTTAAGTTAACTCCAGAAGATGTGTAGTTCGCTCCAATTAGGGTTGGTGTTTCATCTTCGTTGTGGAAAACGTAGTCGCCTATAAGTTCTGCGCCCTCTGGCGTGTTCAGAACTTGGTTGGCATAGCAGGCTATATATCCATGATTGGTAGACCCGGCTTGAATATTAAGGCCAGATAAGTTGTATATAAGTTTAAGTGAGTAACAATACTTAAATGCGTTGGAGCCAATGCTTGTTAAACTTTTGGGGATTGTAATTTTGGCAAGCTGACTGCATTCATAAAAAGCATTGTTTTCAATGATTTCAATTCCATTAGGGATAGTAATGCTTGTTAATTGGCTGTTTTGGGAAAAATACCTACCTAACGAATTTATACTTCCATCAAGCAACAACAGACCGGAATCGTCGCTATATGTGTTTGTTATAACACCATTATGCGTGTATAGCTCAGCCGGCTTGTTGTCTTTTGTCGTATAATGGATTTCAGTAACAGGCCTGTTCTCATCTATCAGTTCAAATTCTCTGTTGCACCCTGTAATAAAAAACAAGGTCGCTAATATGGTAAAGGTCTTTAAAATGTTCTTCATGACTGTTCATTAAAAGGTACAACCTAATTTAAAGGAAAAATTCGGAAAGGTTCTGTTTGCTATATATGCGTGGGTGGGGTCGGTAAACTTTAGTTCAGACGGCAAACTGCTTATTTTGGAACCTAATTGCAAGTTTATGCTGACTTTTGAGCTAAGGCGAACATCTAAGCCTAACATCGGCTCCATAAAAAGACCGGATGTGCTAAACTTGACGTTAGTTAATAATAATTTGGTATTATACTCTCTTCCACCATATACCTCTGCCTCTTCTCTTAATGGAAGTCTTATGTCGCCGCCCATGGACAATGCGAAAAATGGCTGGAAACGTTTTTTTGACATATAAATCCTGCAATGAATGTATAGCGGAATACTAAAAAGAGGTGTATAAAGGCTATTATAATCATCATATGTGATAGTGTATAATCTCCCAACATGCCTACCATTAAGATTGAAGTCCAGGCCTATACCTGCTCCGGCGTATAAATATTTGTTTACTCTATAGCCTGCGATATAATCAAGGTCAATGTCTACGACATCTCCTAAATACATACCCCATGTTACATTGTGCTGTAGCCCGGGCTCTATCGGTTTCAGTGGCTTCCTGACTCTTTTCTTTTTAACTTTTTCCTTGTATTTTACCGTTTCAATGGTCATGCCGCCGCTTATATTGTCGTATCCTTGTGAAAATCCTGCTTGCGGCAATAAAAAACAGAAGAATAGTAAAATAAACAGTAATCGTTTCATAAATCTCTCTATCTATAAAAATACCTATTATTTATTCTCTACCTCGACCTGTTTTACCTGAAGCGTAGATTCCGGTGACCTCAGGAGGTTTGTGCCGCTCTCAGCCTTTATCTGTTTTACCTCTTTCTGCAGCTTCACATCATCGCTCTTCACGTTGCGGAACTTAGTGTAATAGGCAGGGTAGCCCGAAACGGAGATTTCCAATCGGCCATCTACTGTAACTACGTCAATTGTGGTACCGACAAGCACGTCGGCGTTGTGAGCACGTGCGGCACGAGAAATGGCTATCTTCTTCAGCTCAACGATGTTTTTCAGCATGGCTTGTGTAATTTCCATCTCCTTGAACATATCCTTCTCTTCGTAACGTACCTTCTCTTCCGATACTCTCAAGTCGGCAATGATTGGAGTGAGCATCATTGCGTGTTCGGGCTCAAGAACTCTTGCCGACGATTCCATGTACTCAAGCGTACGTGCGGTTTCTACATACTCTTTCTTTGTTGCACAGCTTGACAATGCGGCAACGACGATTACGGCAGCATAAAAAAGTTTTTTCATAATAAATAGATGTTCCTGCTCACAGGCTCCGGCTCACCAGCAAAGTCTGGGGGGGGTATAGAATGTTTCATTCTTATTGCAACTTACCCTTAGCCAGTTATCTTTTATTCTCGTTGTTGTCGTTCTATCATGTACTTTTGTTGCACAAAAGTACCAAAAAGCCCCGGCA
>JAFTRV010000077.1 GCA_017462065.1 Bacteroidaceae bacterium | reverse complement strand
TTACTTTTTCACGAGAGAAAAAGTAATGAGAGAAAGAACTGCTTATTGCAACAACCGGCAGCTTAAGGTTGAGGACTGCGATAGAATATAAGACAAGCGACAGCGAGGTTTTTGTTTTAACCAAAAAGTTGCTTAGCCCCCCAACTTTTGCTGGTGAGCCGAAAAATAGCAGGAAGTGCGGTTGGGGGAAAGTCTGGAAGTTTACTTGGGTTTATTATATCCGGCCCTGTCGGCGCTACGATTGGTAGTATTGCGGGGAGTATTGCAGGAAGCCTATTAGGTGGATATATAACGAAAGAAGCATTTATAATCTTATATTCCACGCATCGACAACGAAATTCTCTTGCGTTTCATATCAACCTCAAGAACCTTTACCATCACCTGCTGACCGAGCTTGACGACATCGCCTGGCGATGAAACATACCTGTCGGCAAGCTGCGACACGTGAACGAGGCCGTCCTGATGCACGCCGACATTCACGAAAGCTCCGAAGGCGGTAATGTTCGAGACCAACCCGGGCAACAACATTCCGGGACGAAGGTCCTCAATCTCATGAACATTCGGGTCGAAAGAGAACGCCTTAGCCTGTTCACGAGGGTCAAGCCCGCGTTTGTTCAACGAATCCATAATGTCGTTGAGAGTGGGCATGCCAACCTTTTCGGTGATATAATTGGAAAGAACGACCTTTTTACGCAGTTCTGCATCCGATATGAACTGTTCAAGAGAGACATTCATATCTTTCGCCATCCTCACGACGATATTGTACGACTCCGGGTGAACTGCTGTGCTGTCAAGCAGGTTATCACCGCCAATGACACGAAGGAAGCCGGCCGCCTGCTCGAATGCCTTGTTGCCGAGACGAGGAACGTTCAGCAGCTCCTTTCGGGCACGGAAGCCGCCTGCTTCGGCACGATATTTCACGATATTCTCGGCAAGCACGGGGCCCAGGCCTGATATATGAGTCAGAATCTGCTTCGTTGCCGTATTGAGGTTTACACCTACCTTGTTCACGCAGCTCTCCACGACTATGTCGAGACGTTCTTTCAGCCTTGCCTGGTCCACACTGTGCTGGTACTGCCCCACTCCTATGGAACGAGGCTCAATCTTGACAAGTTCCGACAACGGGTCGATAAGGCGTCGGCCTATCGACACAGCCCCTCGGACTGTGACGTCCTCGTCAGGGAACTCCTCACGTGCGACAGGCGACGCCGAATATACCGACGCTCCGTCCTCGTTCACCGAGAATATATCAACTCCGAACCCTCCTTTTCGGACAAGATCTTCGGTCTCGCGCCCCGCAGTTCCGTTACCTATGGCGAAAGCCTCAATGGAATATTTCCGCACAAGGTCGCCTATTACAGCCAACGCCCCTTCCTTGTCGTTGTGTGGCGGGTGAGGATAGATGACAGTGTGGCAAACAAGGTTGCCTTGCGAGTCGAGGACAACAGCCTTGCAGCCTGTACGGAAACCCGGGTCAATGGCAAGCACACGCTTCTGCCCGAGAGGCGACGACATAAGCAGCTGACGCAAGTTCTCGGCAAACACTGCTATAGCTTCATCGTCGGCCTTCTGCTTTGCCACATTGCGGGTCTCATTCTCTATCGAAGGAGCGAGCAGGCGCTTGTATCCGTCGGCGACGGCAAGCTCGAGATACTTGCGTGAAGGAGAATGATGCTTTATGAAACGGCGGCCGAGCTGTTGGACAGCCTCGTCATTGTCAATCACTATCGACATACGCAAGAAACCCTCATCCTCGCCTCTCATTATGGCAAGCAGGCGATGCGATGATATGCGTGACAGCCTCTCCTGCCATTCGTAGTAGTCGGAATATTTTATTCCGTCACCCTCCTTTCCTTTGACGACCTTGGAGACGACCGTTCCGGCACGCAGAAAAAGCCTGCGTACGGCATTGCGGGAGCCTTCGTCTTCCGACACACGCTCGGCGATGATGTCGCACGCCCCTGCAATGGCATCGTCCACAGCCGGCACGTCGGCCGATACAAAACGGCGTGCCTGTCCTTCAATGTCGCCGGCCTGTTGCAAAAGGATAATGTCGGCAAGAGGCTCAAGGCCACGCTCCTTTGCTATTGTCGCGCGCGTGCGACGTTTAGGACGATAAGGGAGATATATGTCTTCGAGTTCTACCGAGTCGAAACAGCCATCGATGCGTCTCTTCAGCTCAGGCGTCATCTTGCCCTGTTCTTCAATTGTAGCGACGATTGTCTCCTTTCGTTGCGTCAGGGCCTTCAGTCTCTCGTGCATATCCTTGACATTACCCACTGCCACCTCGTCCATAGAGTCTGTAGCCTCCTTGCGGTAACGTGATATGAACGGTACGGTAGCGCCGCCCTCAAGCAGCTCGACAGTATTTCTCACCTTGTCGGGAGCAAGCCCCAACTCCTTTGCTATTATATTTATAAGAACCATATTCGTCTGTTTTTGCAGTGGCTAAGATAATACAAAATGGAAAAAGTCCGTAACAAAACAAAATATTTATGAACAGCGAGAAAATCGTCATTGAAATATGTTCCACATTCAAACAAATTATACTACTTTTGTAACTGATTAGGATAAAAATAACATTAAACTAACTATAATATCACAACAGCAGATATGAACAGCAAGCAACTGATGAACAGAGCGGCGGATAATATCCGTATTCTAACAGCAGCGATGGTTGAAAAAGCGAAATCGGGCCACCCTGGCGGCGCTATGGGCGGAGCGGATTTCATAAATGTCCTCTACTCCGAGTTCCTTGTGCACGACCCGGACAACCCACTGTGGGAGGGACGTGACCGTTTCTTCCTTGACCCGGGTCACATGTCACCGATGCTTTACTCTGTTCTTGCTCTTCAGGACAAATATACAATGGACGAGCTCAAACAGCTCCGTCAATGGGGAAGCGCTACTCCGGGACACCCCGAGGTGAACTTCGCAAGAGGCATCGAGAACACGTCGGGTCCTCTTGGCCAGGGCCACACATATGCTGTGGGCGCAGCCATTGCGGCGAAGTTCCTTGAGGCACGTCTTGGCAGCGAGGTCATGGGACATACCATTTACGCCTTCATCTCAGACGGCGGCGTACAGGAGGAGATTTCTCAGGGTGCCGGCCGTCTTGCAGGCTATCTCAAGCTCAATAACCTCATCATGTTCTACGACGCCAACCGAATTCAGCTTTCTACACGCTGTGACGAAGTGATGTTCGAAGATACTGCTAAGAAGTATGAGGCTTGGGGCTGGAAGGTCATCACTATCGACGGCAACGACTGCGACGCTATCCGTGCCGCTCTTACCGAGGCCAAAGCGGAGCAGGAGCGTCCTACGCTTATCATCGGCAACACCGTTATGGGTAAAGGCGCACGCCGTGCCGACGGCAGCAGCTATGAGTTCGACTGCGGCACGCACGGCGCACCGCTCGGAGGCGACGCATATATCAACACTATCAAGAATCTCGGCGGCGACGTTGAAAACCCGTTCGTATTCTTCCCCGAGGTCAAGGAGCTTCACGACAGACGTCTTGCAGAACTGAGAGAGATTGTCGCTGAACGCAAGCAGGCTAAGGCGGCATGGGCCGCAGCCAACCCCGACAAGGCTCAGAAGCTCGAGGATTGGTTTGCCGGCAAACAGCCCGAAATCGATTGGAACGCTATTGAGCAGAAGGCTGACTCTCCTACCCGCAACGCATCGGCTACAGTGCTTGGCATTCTTGCCGAGAACTACGGCAACATGATATGCTCATCGGCCGATTTGAGCAACAGTGACAAGACAGACGGCTTCTTGAAGAAGACCCATGCATTCAAGCCCGGCGACTTCACAGGAGCATTCCTGCACGCAGGCGTTTCGGAGCTTACAATGGCATGCGTATGCATAGGCATGGCACTGCACGGCGGCGTCATTGCTGCCTGCGGCACATTCTTTGTCTTCAGCGACTATATGAAGCCCGCCATCCGCATGGCTGCTCTCATGGAGCTTCCCGTAAAGTTCGTTTGGTCACACGACGCATTCCGTGTCGGCGAGGACGGCCCTACTCACGAGCCCGTTGAGCAGGAGGCACAGGTACGCCTCATGGAGAAGGTCAAGAACCACAGCGGCAAGAACTCGATGCTCGTGTTGCGTCCTGCAGACGTGAACGAGGCTACACAGGCATGGAAACTTGCGATGGAAAATGACAATACACCTACAGGACTTATCTTCTCGCGCCAGAATATAAACAACCTGCCCGAAGGCACACGTTACGAGGACGCAAGCAAGGGCGCATACGTCATCGCCGGCAGCGACGAGGACTACGATATCATTCTGCTTGCTTCGGGCTCAGAGGTTTCTACGCTTGTAGACGGAGCGAAGCTGTTGAAAGCCGACGGCATAAAGACACGTATCGTTTCCGTTCCTTCAGAGGGCCTGTTCCGTACACAGCCTAAGGAGTATCAGGAGAGCATCATCCCCGCAGGCGCAAAGGTGTTCGGCCTTACAGCCGGCCTTCCCGTAAACCTCGAAGGCCTTGTAGGCGCAAACGGCAAGGTATGGGGCTTGCAGTCATTCGGTTTCTCTGCGCCGTTCAAAGTGCTTGACGAGAAGCTCGGCTTTACTGCAGAGAACGTGTATAACCAGGTAAAATCAATGCTATAATGAACAAGACAATAGGACTTGCAAGCGACCACGCAGGATACCCCTTGAAGGAGCAGGTAAAAGAGTGGCTCAAGGAGGCGGGATACGAATTCGTAGACTTCGGCACGCACAGCACTGAAAGTTGCAACTATCCCGAATTCGCCCATGCCCTTGCAGAGGCTATAGAGAGAGGCGAATTCGCCAAAGGCATAGCAATTTGCGGTACAGGCAACGGCATCAACATGACCCTCAACCACCACGACGCAATAAGAAGCGCTCTCTGCTGGATGCCCGAGATTGCAGAACTCGCACGTCAGCACAACGATGCGAACGTAATGGTAATGCCGGGACGCTTCATCGCTACAGAGACAGCTAAGGAGTGCGTAGAGAAATTCCTCAACACGCCATTCGAGGGCGGACGCCACCAGGCACGCATCGATGCGATACCGGTAAAGAGATAAAGCGAATTTGAGTATAAATCAAGCGGCGGGATTTTCCATTAGAAATTCCCGCCGCTTGATATTTATATATGGTATCAGCCCATCGCAGTACCCGATGTGATATTCGGCATATTCACCTGCTCGAACTTATACCCCAGCCTCTTCAGCTCCATCGAAGCGCCAATGCGGAACATAACCTTTATCGCACGGGCAAAGACATGAAACGCCATAGGTGACTGAGGCTCAATGTTCTCACGGCGTATGAGCGTGAGAGCCTGCTCGCCTAAGCGACGCATCATCCGCTCAATCTCGCCCGCCTCTCTCGATTCAAGATGAAAGCCTATCACATCCCTGACAATATGCTCGTCCATATCGTCAAAGCCTTGCGTGCCGTAATAAGACTTATATTCATCCTTTACATGAGAAGCCCAATCCCCGTCCCACTGATGCGCCACAGCCATGCCTAAATAGCCGGCCCATGCAATAGCCACCGTAGGATAGTCCGCAATATTCGGAACAGCGTCAGCCACATATTCCGGAGCGAGCTCGTGCCAACGAGCGTCAATGTCATCTGTTGAGAGCAGAGTGCCTTCAAGCCCCTTGTATTGAGTGCAAAGACGGAGCAACTCTTCCATTATGCGGCTCTCGAAATTCTCAAGATATACTTTGTTTACCATAACACATCCTTAATACTTATCAAAAGATATAACCTTCTCACGCTCCTTGCGTACCTTATTCCGCTTAGGCTTTGCGGCATATCCCAATGCAATCACAAGCATAAGACGCCTGTTCTTGGGGATAGAGACAAGCTCCTTTATGCTCTTCTCGTCAAACCAGCCGAGGATACAGCTTCCGAGCCCCTCATCTTCGGCAGCAAGAGTAATGTAAGCCGTAGCTATGCCGATATCCATGACAGGAAAGTCCTTGTCCTTAATACCCGCACCGATGCGTGAGGATATATTGGTGGGCTCTTGAGTGACAAGAACTAATGCCGATGCATCTTTCACGAACTTGTTCATGCCAAGCCCCGAAGTCGCCTTCGCCACGTCGGCAAGCAGAGCGTCCTCGGTAACCACAGTAAAATGCCACGGCTGCCCGTTGCATGCAGACGGGGCCAGACGTCCCGCATCAAGCACACGTTCCAGCACCTCACGTTCAATCTTGCGTCCCGGCTCAAAGGCACGGTCGCTCTGACGCGACTTCACAAGGTCAATGAAACTTTTCATCCGGTTATCTTTTAATCATTCGGGCTATATACTTCCCTATGATGTCAAATTCAATGTTCACGGTCGTTCCCACCTCAATAGTGTGGAAGTTCGTATGCTCGTAAGTGTAAGGAATGATAGCCACAGAGAATGTGTCATCGGTTGGCTCGCAGACAGTAAGGCTCACGCCGTTCACCGTCACCGACCCTTTGTCTACAGTCATGTAACCCTTCGCCGCCATCTCGTCGTCCTTGCGGTAGCGGAAAGTATAGTACCAGCTGCCGTCAGCGTCACGCAGCGAGATGCATTCTGCAGTCTCATCTACATGACCTTGAACGATATGACCGTCAAGACGTCCGTTCATCATCATGCTACGCTCTACATTGACCTTGTCGCCCACCTTAAGCAGGCCTATATTGGAACGCTCCAGAGTCTCGCTCATGGCAGTAACGGTATATTCATCGCCATTTATCTCCACGACAGTAAGACATACGCCGTTATGCGACACGCTCTGGTCGATTTTCAATTCGTTCACGAAAGAACACGAAAGCGTAAGATGCAGGTTACCCTGCTCACGCACCAGGCGGCGTACCGTAGCGAACTCCTCAACAATACCTGAAAACATAATATTTAGTATTTATTTTATCGTTAATAACAATCGCGAAGATAATAATAGAACCTGATTCTTCAAAAAGAAACAGGTTCTATGTCAGCCTATCAATACTGCTCTTTTTCGTTCGGGAAGTCGCCGGACTTAACATCGCCCACGTAGCTGCCTACCGCATCGGTCATGATTGTGTGCAGGTCGGCGTAACGACGAAGGAAGCGTGGAGCGAAGTCGGCTGTCATGCCAAGCATGTCGGCGTACACGAGTATCTGTCCGTCCACGTTATTGCCTGCCCCTATTCCTATTACCGGTATCTCGAGGTCCTTTGCCACCTGTTCGCCAAGCGTTGAAGGAATCTTCTCAAGTACAAGAGCGAAGCATCCTGCCTCTTCGAGCAGCTTTGCGTCACGACGCAGTTTCTGAGCTTCAGCCTCGTCCTTGGCACGCACTGCGTATGTTCCGAACTTGTTTATGCTCTGAGGCGTGAGCCCGAGGTGTGCCATGATAGGAATTCCTGCGTCAAGAATCTTGCGTACCGACGGAAGAATCTCTTCGCCGCCCTCGAGCTTGAGAGCGTCGGCATGAGTCTCCTTCATTATGCGAATGGCGTTCTTCACGGCCTCGTCGGCATTTACCTGGTATGTTCCGAACGGCATGTCCACTACTACCAATGCACGCTTAACGCCGCGAACGACGCCTTTGGCATGATATATCATCTGGTCGAGAGTGATTGGCAATGTAGTGACATTACCTGCCATTACATTCGATGCGGAGTCGCCGACAAGCAATGCGTCAATGCCTGCATTGTCAAGAATTGCGGCTGTCGTATAATCGTATGCTGTGAGCATTGCAATCTTTTCGCCTTTGCGCTTCATTTCAATAAAACGGTGCGTAGTAACCTTGCGTGTGTCTTCAACTAAATACTTTGACATTTCCAAGAAACTTTAATGTTATTTATTATATGACATCTGTTGTCGTCTAATCTTACAGTCCGCAAAGTTATAAAATTCTGAATAAAAAAAGTAACAAAAATGGTAATATAAAAAGAATATTAGATGCATTGAGCCTCATAATAAGAGCATGCAGAGACTGTTGTTACGATATTTTGTTGTATCTTCGCACAATGCGACAGAACATTGTGTCATAACTATCAAATTTATATAATGAAACGAATAATCTATTCACTTTTTACACTATTGATTATGCTTACAGGGTGTACATGCGAGAACGAGAAGAATACTCTTCTCAAGGAGAGCAAGGCTCCGTTCGGGGCTCCGGAATTTGACAAGTTCAAGGTCGAGGACTTCAAAGAGGCTTTCGACAAGGGCTTTGCCGAAAAACGCGCCGACATAAAGGCTATTATCGAGAACGAGGAAGCTCCTACATACGCCAATACGATAGACGCCCTTGAACTGAGCGGAAGAACGCTCGACCGGGTGGGCTCGATATTTTTCAATCTTAACGAGAGCGACAATACTCCGCAGATGCGAGAAATAGAAGAGTATGTCGTTCCGCTCATGACAGAGCTGAGCGGTTATGTCTACATGAACGACACTCTGTTCAATCGCATACGTACCTTATATAATAATAAAGAGGCTCTTTCGCTTACCGAAGAGCAAAGCATCGTGCTTGACAACTACTACAACAGCTTCGTGCGTGGCGGCGCCATGCTCAGCGAGAGCGACAAGGCAACGCTTATTGACCTTGACACGAAGATAGGGCTTGCGCAGATTAAGTTCAGCACAAACCTGCTCGCTGACAACAAGGCATTCAAGCTTGTGATAACAGACAAGGCCGACCTTGCAGGCTTGCCTCAGGCAGTCGTAGACGCAGCGCGGAGCGAAGATGGCAAGAACTGGGTGTTCACGCTTGACAAGCCGAGCTGCATACCCTTCCTGCAGTATGCCGACAACCGCAAGCTTCGTGAAATCGTCTACAAGAAATATTACGGCCGAGGTGACAACAACGACGCCAATGACAACAAGGCTGTAATAAAGGAGATACTTCAGTTGCGTCAGCAGAAAGCGAAACTGCTCGGCTACGAGAGCTTCGCCCACTTCGTTCTTGACGAGAAGATGGCAAAGACTCCCGAAGCGGCTCTTGAGCTGCTTGAAAGCATTTGGGAGCCAGCCCTGAACAGAGCGAAAGAGGAGAAAGCGGAACTGCAGAAGATTGCTGACAGAGAGGGTGCCGGCATTAAGATTGAAGGCTGGGACTGGTTCTACTATACCGAAAAACTGCGTAAAGAGAGATATGCGCTCAACGACGAGCTGATAAAGCCATACTTCAAGCTCGAGAATGTTCTGAACGGAGCGTTCGGCTGCGCCACCAAGCTCTATGGAGTGACGTTCGTGAAGAGGAATGACATTCCTGTATATAACGACGAGGTAAGCACATATGAAGTGCTTGATGCCGACGGCAACCATCTGAGCATCTTCTATACCGACTTTTTCCCTCGTGACACTAAGCGTCAGGGCGCTTGGATGACCAATTTCGTGAACCAGTACAATATCGGCGGCAAGAACGTGCGTCCTATGGTGGTGAACGTATGCAACTTCACGGCTCCGCAAGGCGACGTGCCCGCACTGCTTAATATTGACGAGACACGCACCCTGTTCCATGAGTTCGGCCATGCTCTTCACGGCATGCTTACGCAGGCGCACTACCCGAGCGTTAGCGGTACAAGCGTGAAGCACGACTTCGTCGAGCTCTTCTCGCAGATAAATGAGAAGTGGTCGGTACACCCCGACGTGATGCCGACATTCGCAAAGCATTATATTACAGGCGAGGCGATACCCGACTCTCTTATAAAGAAGATGCAACGCAGCGCTCATTTCAACTTGGGCTTTGAGACGACGGAGCTTGTTGCGGCAGCGCTCCTTGACATGAAGATGCACCTTATTGAGGATTATAGCGATTTCGATTGCAATGAATACGAGAAAGAGCTGCGCAAGGAACTCGGACTCATTGACGAGATTGAGTACCGTTACCGCTCTACGAACTTCGCTCACGTCTTTGGCGGAGGTTATGCTGTAGGATACTACGCTTATTTGTGGGCCGAGGTGCTTGACTGCGATGCGTTTGAGCTATTCCTTGAAAAGGGCGTGTTCGACAAGGCGACGGCGGCAAGCTTCAAGCAGCTTCTTGAGATGGGCGGAAGCAAAGACCCTATGCGTGAGTACCGTCACTTCAGAGGCGCTGACCCCAACCCTGACGCTCTTTTGCGTGCAAGAGGGTTAATAAACGATTAAAGCGAATGCCGTCAGCAGATGAACGATTAACGATTAACGTTTAATGTTTAACGAATTAACGTTAAACGTGGAATGAGGGGTGAATTTACTCAAAATAAACGATAAACTTTCAACGTTGATATCAAAATGGAAGAAAGGATAGAAAAGGCAGTAGCTCTTTTTAAGGAGGGATATAATTGCAGTCAATCGGTTGTAGCTGCGTTTGCCGACATGTACGGCTTTACGCATGAGCAGGCGCTTAAAATGTCGGCGTCGTTCGGCGGAGGCATCGGCAGAATGAGGCAGACATGCGGCGCTGCATGCGGTTTGTTCATGCTTGCGGGCCTTGAGACAGGCTGTACCGAAGGAAAAGACCGTGAAGGCAAGGAGGCGAACTACAAGGTGGTTCAAGAGCTTGCCGAGGAGTTCCGCAAACGCAACGGTTCGCTAATATGCGCCGAGCTGTTAGGCCTCTCGAAAGGTGCTGCGACCCCCACTACCCCGGACGAACGTACTGCCGAATACTACAAAAAACGTCCTTGCGTAAAAATGGTAGAAGAGGCTGCTCGCATATGGTGTGAATATATGTCTACAAGCAAAGGGTGATAATGGTCATAATATCTGTTTAATACTTAAAATTGTTGAAAATCACCGCTTTTTGTTTGAGGTGTTAATATTTTGTAGTAAATTTGCACCCGAATTTAAGAAAAGGCCATTTTTTAGCTCTTTCAGTTAAGAATTTGCTTTAAGAATTAGAAGGCTATTTAAGTTGAATTAAAATATTAAGGATTATGATTGAGAATGCTGGTGCATTTGCAGGCCGTATTTGGACTGCTTTGAATGAGACAGAGGGTCTTACTCTTAAGGAGATTAAGGCTAAGTCAAAGTTGAAAGAGAAGGAACTCTACCTCGGTTTGGGTTGGTTGCTTCGTGAGGACAAAATCTTCTCTTGCGTTGCAGGTGAGGAGGAAATCTTCGCTCTCAAGTAATTGAACTTTATAAAAGCTCAATAGTAACAGGCTTGGCGATTGCCAAGCCTGTTTTCTTTTATATTGTTGTATATAAAAGGCTCACCAGCAAAGTCTGGGGGGAATAGAATGTTTCATTCTTATTGCAACTTACCCTTAGCCAGTTATTTTTTATTCTTTTTGT
>JAFTRV010000076.1 GCA_017462065.1 Bacteroidaceae bacterium | reverse complement strand
GAATGTTACCGCAGTCGCCGCAATCGATGCTATGGTAAACAAGAGATAGCAAAAATGAGGCTGCTAAAAATATTTTTAGCAGCCTCATTTTTGCTATCTCTTGTTTACCATAGCATCGATTGCGGCGACTGCGGTAACATTCAGGATTTCCTGAACGGAGCTCTCAAAATCTATGAAGTGAATAGGCTTGTTAAGTCCCATCTGGATAGGTCCGATAATCTCGGTATCAGGGTTAAGCGCCTGCAGCATCTTGTATGACGAGTTGGCAGAGTTGAGGTTAGGGAAGACAAGCGTATTGACCTCTTTGCCGCAGAGCTTGGTGAAAGGATACTTCTTGTCACGCAGTTCGCTGTTCATTGCCACATTTACCTGCATTTCGCCATCGAGCGTCCACTGCGGGTAGTTCTCGTGAATGTACGACACCGCCTCACGAACTCTCTCGGCGCTGCCGCCCTGGTCTGTACCGAAGTTAGAGTATGAAAGCATAGCTATCACCGGCTCATGGTTGAAGAAACGCACCGATTTCTCGGCAAGGCGGGCAATATCGATAAGCGTCGATGTCTCGGGCGCTCTGTTGATAAGAGTGTCGGCCAAGAAGTATGTTCCTTTCTTTGAGTTGATGATATGCATTGTAGCAAAGGTGCTGAATCCCTCCTGCATGCCTATGACCTCCTTAGCCACCTTGATGGTATTGGAGTATTTTGTGTAAAGACCTGTAAGGAACGCATCGGCATCGCCTGTCTCGACCATCATCATGCCGAAGTAATTGCGCTCGAACATCTTGTCGTTCGCCTCCTCGAAAGTATAGCCTTCACGCTGACGCTTGTCGGCAAGTATTCTTGCGTAACGCTCGCGACGCTCACGCTCGCTCGGATGACGGAGGTTAAGCACCTCGATGCCCTCGAGGCTCAAGCCGAGCTCTTCGGCGAGCTTGCCTATGATCTCGTCGTTGCCGAGGAGAATAGGCTGGCATATACCCTCTTCCTTAGCCTGCACGGCAGCCTTCATCATTGAAGGATGAGCGCCCTCGGCGAAGACGACACGCTGTGTCTCGGTGCGTGCCATGTCGTAGAGCTGCTGCGTGAGCTTAGACTCACGTCCCATGAATTCGAGAAGATGCTCCTTGTATTTATCCCAGTCTTCAATATTCTTGCGTGCCACGCCGCTCTCTATCGCAGCCTTAGCCACAGCCATTGAGACCTCTATCAACAGACGAGGGTCTACAGGCTTCGGAATGAAGTAGTCACGACCGAAAGTAAGGTGTCTTACCTTATATACTTTGTTCACTATCTCCGGAACAGGCTGCTTTGCCAGGTTGGCGATTGCCCTTACGGCAGCGAGCTTCATCTCTTCGTTGATAGCCGTTGCGGCTACGTCGAGCGCTCCACGGAAAATATAAGGGAAGCCAATGACATTGTTTATCTGGTTAGGATAGTCGCTGCGGCCTGTACTCATAAGCACGTCGGGGCGGCTCTCCATTGCGTCTTCGTATGTTATCTCGGGCTCAGGGTTGGCAAGAGCGAACACTATCGGGTCTTTCGCCATTGAGCGTACCATATCTTTTGTCAGTACGTTGCCTTTCGAGAGGCCGAGGAAGACGTCGGCATCTTTTATCGCATCGGCGAGCGTCGTGATATCCGTTCTCTCTGTGGCGAACTCAATCTTTTCGGGAGTGAGGTTGCCGCGAGAGGTGTTGATGACGCCACGGCTGTCGAGCATCACGATGTTCTCTTTCTTAACGCCAAGAGCCACGTAGAGCTTTGTGCATGAGATTGCGGCTGCTCCTGCACCGTTCACAACCACCTTGACGTCGGCAATCTCCTTGCCGTTCACTTCGAGAGCGTTCAGCAAGCCGGCAGCCGAGATTATGGCTGTACCGTGCTGGTCGTCGTGCATGACAGGAATGTCAAGCTCCGCTTTGAGACGACGCTCTATCTCGAAGCATTCGGGGGCCTTTATGTCCTCGAGATTTATTCCGCCGAATGTAGGAGCGATAGCCTTGACGGCCTCGATGAACTTTTCGGGGTTTTCCTCGTTCACCTCAATGTCGAACACGTCAATGCCAGCATATATCTTGAACAGCAGGCCCTTTCCTTCCATTACAGGCTTGCCTGCGACAGCGCCGATGTTGCCGAGCCCAAGCACAGCCGTACCATTCGAGATAACTGCCACGAGGTTGCCCTTGTCGGTATATTTGT
Source organism: Bacteroidaceae bacterium (assembly GCA_017462065.1). Lineage (GTDB taxonomy): Bacteria > Bacteroidota > Bacteroidia > Bacteroidales > Bacteroidaceae > HGM04593. The sequence continues at coordinate 5,560 of JAFTRV010000076.1, read as the reverse complement.
ATGCGTTCTGCGGGTCTTTCTGAATTTCAAGACATGGCTCCGCAACGCCCGGGGAATAGGCAAGCGAGAGGTCGGTTTGCGTAAAATATGGTTTTGTGGGAACTACCTCTATCTTGCCCGGACGACGCCCGGCATGGTAGTTCAGTGCATCTTCTTTAGTAATCTTTGCCATAGTAGTAGCGGTACTTTGTACCTTATATTTCGTTTATAACATTCTGAATAAAAGTGTCGCCCGCCTCTCCTACGCCGAACAGGGCGAAGTCGTAACGGACAGGGTCGTCGGGAGACATCTCCCTTAGCTTTGCCGTAAGCTCCTCAACAGTGCGGCGGTCGTTCTGCTTGCGTGTAACGAGATTGAGCGTACGTGCCGTGCGTGCCACGTGAACGTCAATAGGCATCATCAATGATGCCGGGGATACGGAACGCCATATTCCAATATCGACATTGCCGTCGGTGCGACAGAGCCAACGCAGCATCATATGCATACGCTTGCATGCCGAGCCGGGCTTTCCTTTGAGGTGCAGAGGGTTGCTGATATGCTTTGTGGAAACGCCGCCGTTCGACGCAGCGAGCTCGATACGCAGGCGCTCTATGCCGTCCCATGTCGAACAGCCGGCGAATAGCGGCTCCATAGAGCCGTAACGGCTGTAGATATCTCTTAAGCCTCGGCAGATATACTTGAAATCGGAAGCGAAGAACGTTCTGTGTATGTTCATTCTGTCGTCAAGACTCTCCCACTCTCCCGACATTACATAGTCATAGGGAGCCGAACGCATTATATCACGGAACATCTTTTCTCCGCTGCGTAGAATCATCTTGCGGTTGCCCCATGCTATGACTGAGGCCAACAGGGCCGATATCTCGATATCCTCTTTGCGAGTGAATGAGTGCGGGAAGCTTATAGGGTCGTTTTCGATAAACGCCTTGCAGTTGTACTGTTCAACCTTCTCTTCGAGTATAGCCTTCAAGCGGTCCATCAGATACCGGTTTTCTCAACCTCTTGCTGCAAAAGGGAATAGGTGTCGTCGCTTACAGGAACGAGAGGGAGCCTCAAACGGTTGTCGAGCATGCCTTTTATTGTCATCAGGGCCTTGATTCCGCAAGGGTTGCCCTCGACGAAAAGCAGACGCAGAGTCTCGCTGAGCCCTTCAATGAGCTTACGGGCCTCATCGACCTTGCCCTCGAACATCTTGTCTACGATATTCTTGAGCTCTGTGGGGCAGGCATTGCCGAAGACAGATATTATACCCAGGCCGCCGGCCTCCATGACGTCTACGGTAAGGCCGTCATCGCCTGAGAAGACATCGAGATGAGCGGGCTTGATTTCTATTAAGCGTCTTATCTGCTCGATATTGCCCGACGCAGCCTTGTAGCCTACGACATTAGGACAGTCACGAGCTATGCGTGCGGCAGTCTCGGGAAGCATGTTCACGCCTGTGCGGCCGGGAACATTGTAAAGGAATATGGGGAGTGATGTTGCCGAAGCAATGGCACGATAGTGCTGGTATATACCCTCCTGAGTAGGCTTGCTGTAGTACGGAACGACCGAGAGAATCGCATCTACACCGGTAAAATCTTCGGTAAGCAGTTCCTCTATGACAGCCTGCGTGCAGTTGCCGCCCACGCCCACCATGATAGGCATACGGCCATCGACCTGCTTTATGATGCGCTTTCGTATCTCACGTTTCTCATCGATTGACAACGTGGGAGTTTCTGCAGTAGTACCAAGAACGCAAAGGAAGTCGGTACCGCAATCCAAATGCATCTGCACGAGTTTTTCTATAGTTGCATAGTCCACTTTACCCTCTTCGGTAAAAGGCGTGACAAGGGCGACGCCCATGCCTCGAAATGTTTTTCGCATCATAAAATTAAAATTTCGGTTTGCAAAATTACATCAAATTTCGCTATTATTATAAAATAAATAATAGAAATAATTGCGATAAAGCAAAATTTGACATCTCTTGACAAAAATTCATAATTTAGATGAAAAAGTGACTAAGCCCACGGAGTTGGGTTAAAGCTTTAGCTTCGATAACGTGCGTAGCAAATAGTCACGTGAAGCAACTGCGAAGATGTTGCCACGTGGGGTGCGATTAAAGCACGTTATCAAAGCGGAAAACGGCGAGTGCCGTTCAACAATCCCTCAACCCTCAACTCTAAACTCTAAGCTCTCAAAGCGTTAGCTTCGACGGCATGAGCAGCAATTGGTCAAGCGTAGTGCCGCAACGTGGCAGCGCTTGGGTTGCGGTCAGACGGCATTGTCATAGGTGAAAGGTTTAAGGTGTCTAAGGGAGCTAAGGGTGACTAAGATGACTATGCAGTCCTTGATAATCGTTACACGTTACTCGTTCATCGTTACTCTCAACTCTCAACCCTAAACTCTCAACTTTAATCGTTCCTCGTTAATCGCTCATCATTAATCGTTACTCTCAACCCTCAACTCTAAGCTCTAAACTTTCAACTTTAATCGCTCATCGTTAATCGTTACTCTCAACTCTCAACCTTAAACTCTCAACTTTAATCGTTCATCGTTAAACGTTAATCGTTAAACGTTAATCGTTATCATAGCAAGAAATTCATCCTCGCTGACGATTCTGACGCCGAGTTTCTGTGCCTTTTCGAGCTTGCTCGGGCCCATGTTGTCACCGGCAAGGATAAACGAGGTCGATTTGCTCACGCTGCCCACATTCTTGCCGCCGTTCTTCTCTATTATATCCTTGTACTCGTCGCGTGAATGGTGAACAAAGACACCGCTGATGACGATGCTCTGCCCCTTCAGTATATCGCTATGCGGCTGCTGGTCCTCTTCGCCCACCTCGAATTGCAGGCCGGCGGCTTTCAGGCGTTCCACAAGAGAGCGGTTGGCGTCGTTCGAGAAGAAAGCGATGACAGCCGAGGCAATGCGTCCGCCTATCTCATCGACGGCGGTCAGCTCCTCGAACGATGCGTTCATGAGAGAGTCGATATTCTTGAACGCACGTGCGAGACGCTTCGCTACCGTAGCGCCCACGAAACGTATGCCAAGAGCGAACAGCACACGTTCGAAAGGGACATCGAGCGACGCACGAATGCCCGACACAATATTCTCGGCAGACTTTTGCCCCATGCGAGGCAGGAACATAAGATCCTCGAGCTGAAGCTGATAAATATCCGAGATATCCTTTATCAGATTATAGTTGAAAAGCATCTCAATCGTTTCCGGGCCGATAGAGTCGATATTCATTGCGTCACGTGTAACGAAATGCTCGATGCGGCCTTTTATCTGCGGCGGGCAGGCAACGTCGTTAGGACAATAATGGGCGGCCTCGCCCTCGGCACGGACAAGCGGAGCGCCGCATTCGGGGCATTTAGTAATGAAACGCACCTTCTCGCCGAGCATGAAACGTGCGTCCACGTCCACGCCCGTGATCTTAGGGATAATCTCGCCGCCCTTTTCCACATAGACCATATCGCCGATATGCAGGTCGAGCTTTTCGATGATGTCGGCATTATGCAACGAGGCACGTTTCACCACCGTTCCCGACAACTGCACTGGGTCGAGGTTGGCAACAGGCGTCACGACGCCGGTACGGCCCACCTGATAAGTGACCTCGTTGAGACGTGTCAAGGCACGTTCGGCCTGGAACTTGTACGCTATCGCCCAGCGTGGCGACTTCGCCGTGTAGCCGAGATTTTTTTGCTGACGCAGGGAATTGACCTTTAGCACGACGCCGTCGGTAGCGAACGGCAGATTCTTGCGTTCCACGTCCATTGCATCGATGAAGCCGAACACCTCCTCGAGGGTGCTGCACTTGCGGGTGTACGACGACACCTTGAAGCCCCAACGTGCCGCAGCCTGCAGATTTTCGTAGTGTCCTTCGGCAGGAAGAGCCTCACCGAGCATGAAATAGAGATATGCGTCAAGCCCACGCTTTGCCACTATTGAGGAGTCCTGCAGCTTGAGCGTGCCCGACGCCGCATTGCGTGGGTTGGCGAAGAGCTGCTCCTCTCGTGCTGCACGCTCCTCGTTAAGACGCTCGAAGACGCTCCAGGGCATAAGCACCTCGCCACGTATCTCGAACTCCGCAGGATACCCCTCTCCCGACAGCTTGAGAGGCACGGAACGGATAGTCTTAACGTTCGCCGTTACGTCGTCGCCCTTCTCGCCGTCGCCACGGGTGACGGCACGTTGCAGAGTACCGTTCACGTATGTCAGAGATATTGAGGTACCGTCGAACTTCAGCTCGCAGCAAATCTCGAACTCCTCGTTAAGGCTGCGTCTTACCCTGTCGTAGAACTCCCTGACCTCCTCTTTGGAATAAGTGTTTCCAAGAGAGAGCATAGGATATTTGTGCTGCACCTGCTTGAACTCCTTAGTTATGTCCGAGCCCACACGCATAGTAGGCGACGAAGGGTCGTACATGTCGGGGTTAGCGGCCTCAAGCTCTTGCAGCTCACGCAACAGCGAGTCAAACTCGAAGTCGCTGATTGAGGGCATGTTCAGCACATAATAACTATGGTTATGCTCGTGCAGCTCCTTACGAAGCTGGATGATACGTTCTTTGGAGTTCATTGAAAAGGCTTTAAAAACATGCGAAGATACAAAGAATATCGGAAAAGCGAAAGGCTATGAGAGAAAACAGAGCCTACGGAATCATTGAATCTTGCCGTACTTGAGCTCACCCTTCAGTATCTCGTAAACATACGCCGAACTTTCGATATACAAGCCTGTCGAGGCGTTGAACGGAATTGGTGGAGTTGTTCGGGGTAATAGCCCCGACACTCCGAGCCGCCTTAGAGCTATATATAAAAGCGGGGCACTTGTATTCGTATTACATATTGTACAAAGCGATATTATATGAGTCAACCTAATAAATTTATAGGTAATTCATCATTTATTTGAATCCTTTTTGTATCTTTGCATTTGAAAAATCATCAAAATTTCAAAGGTGAATGACTAATAAATATTCTATAGATGGTATTACTCTTAGGCAACGCATAGAAGCGATGCCAGAAGATTGCATTCTGTTTCGGTCTGATTTCCCTGAATACCACACAGAATTGGTGGGAAGCATTTTGTCTGAGTTAACGACTGAAGGTATACTTGTTAAAATTGCACATGGAATATATACCAAACCGAGGAAAAGCAAATTTGGAGTTGTATTGCCATCGGTTGATAAGGTGGTACAGGCGATTGCAACTAGAGATAACGCAGAGGTATTGCCATCAGGTATGACAGCGTTGAATGCATTAGGCTTATCGACTCAAGTACCGATGAATTACACATACCTTACTACAGGAAGTGAGCGAATTGTAAACTTATCCAATAGGAAAGTCGTATTAAAACGAGGTGTACCAAAAAATTTCTGTTATGGTACTCGTCTCATCTCTTTACTTGTTCAGGCTCTGAAGGCTCTGAAAAAAGAGAATGTAGGAGAAGAAGAACTAAATATAATCCAACGATTGGTATTAAAAGAAACCGACAAGGAGACTTTAGCTAAAGATGTAGATATGATGCCTGCATGGATGAAACGAATTATAAAACCAATGCTAACCGCTTAAAATAGAAATAGATTATGGG
>JAFTRV010000075.1 GCA_017462065.1 Bacteroidaceae bacterium | reverse complement strand
TGCCGGGGCTTTTTGGTACTTTTGTGCAACAAAAGTACATGATAGAACGACAACAACGAGAATAAAAGATAACTGGCTAAGGGTAAGTTGCAATAAGAATGAAACATTCTATTCCCCCCAGACTTTGCTGGTGAGCCTAAACTCTAAACTTTCATCGTTAAACGTTAAACGTTAATCGTTAAACGTTAATCGTTCCCCCATTGACATGTAAAATTAATTTTTCTTCACTCGCTTGCACGATTTTGCTCATTTATTGCTATCTTCGCCATAAGAGAGACATGCAATAAAAGCAAACAAAAACAATATACTATGAGCAAGAAGATTGAAATGCCGTGGGAGGAGCGTCCCGTAGGCTGTACCGACGTGATGTGGCGTTATTCCAAGAACCCTGTTATTGACCGCTATGCTATCCCTACATCGAACAGTATATTCAACAGTGCCGTCGTGCCGTTCGGCGACGGATATGCAGGCGTGTTCCGCTGCGACAACAAGGCTGTTCAGATGAATATCTTCGCAGGATTCAGCAAGGACGGCATAAACTGGGAGATTGAGCATGAGCCTATCGTGTTCAAGGCGGGCAACACCGACATGATTGAGTCGGAGTACAAGTACGACCCGCGCGTGACATGGATTGAGGACCGCTACTGGATAACATGGTGCAACGGATATCACGGACCTACCATAGGCATTGGCTACACGTTCGACTTCAAGGAGTTCTTCCAGTGCGAGAACGCCTTCTTGCCGTTCAACCGCAACGGCGTGCTGTTCCCGCAGAAGATTAACGGAAAGTATGCCATGCTGAGCCGTCCGAGCGACAATGGACATACTCCTTTCGGCGACATATACATCAGCTTCAGCCCCGACATGAAGTACTGGGGCGAACACCGCTGCGTGATGAAGGTCACTCCGTTCCCCGAGAGCGCATGGCAATGCACCAAGATTGGCGCAGGCTCTGTGCCCATCCTCACCGACGAGGGATGGCTGCTCTTCTATCATGGCGTGATAACGACATGCAACGGCTTCCGCTACTCTATGGGCGCGGCGTTGCTCGACAAGGAGGACCCGACAAAGGTTCTCTACCGCACTAAGCCCTACCTGCTCGCTCCGGCAGCGCCATACGAGCTTACAGGCGACGTGCCTAACGTGGTGTTCCCGTGCGCGGCGCTCAACGACGGCGACAAGGTTGCCGTGTATTACGGTGCGGCCGACACTGTTGTTGGCATGGCGTTCGGCTACATAAGCGAGATTATCGACTTCATGAAGAAGAACACGTGTAACGTTTAAAGATTAAAGCGAAACTTCGACGGCATGAGCAGCATCTCGTCAAGCGTGGCATCGCCGAAAGTGATGCCGCTTGGGTTGCGGTAGCGAATGCCGCCAACAGATTAACGGGGGAGCGAGGAAAGTTGAAAGTTGAGGGTTTAGAGCTTAGTGTAGGTGAGTTAAAACAAAGACCTCGTTCTGTTTTTAACGGTGACGGATGTTGCGGAATTACCATTGCCGGCGGTATAGCAAAAGTAATTTTCTAAATAAACCGGCACTGTAAGTGAGAGAGTGTAAAGCCCTGCCGGATGCAGGCCATAAAACTGAAAACAGCGAATTCTTATAGTTTATTGTTTCATTGTTGCACATTAGAGTTTTTAGCAAAACAAGTGTCAGCATTTTTGGGATTAGTGGAGGACTGTTTGAGCGTCAGGTAAGAAAAACAGCTTGCTGTTTTGCGCCGCCAAGCGAGTTCCGGACACCCCAAAAATGTCAACTATGTTTTGCGTTAAGAAAACGACCATGTGCAGAGGTCTTTGGTACTTTCTGTCGGCACAGAAAGTACAAGAAAAATTCAACGAACTCAATCAGTCAAAATTCAACTCAGTTATAGGATATAGTTTTAACTTTGAAGGAGGATATACAAACAGAAAAGAAGACAGGGAAACAAACTATGGAATAACCATGCCTTTTATGGAAGAGTACAAGCATGTACTGCCCGAAGGCAAATCAAAACCAATAAAAGAATTGACCAAAGAGGATGCACGTTTGCTATATAAAGCCCAATGGGATAAATATAATTTAGGATACATAAGGAATAAGGAATTGGCTCTTGTTTTAAACGACTATATGATTAATTCTTATGCAAGAGATGTTGCAAGAAGGGTACAAGGTATCCTAAATAAAAATGGACACAATCTTAAGATTGATGGCGTTTTCGGCGAAAAAACATTAAATGCCATACATAACACAAATGAAGAATGGCTTGTTGAACAGGTTTTAATTGATAGACTTAAAAGGTATCAATACACATTAGACCGTGAACCATATAAAAAAAATTTATATAACAGGATGGATTAAAAGACTTAATGAATTAGCAGAAATTCTACATTCAAAAATAAGGTTTAAAGAAACTGACTTAAAAGTCGAATAATAGATGAAAAAGACATTATCAACAATTACGCTTATTGCTGTTTTCCTTTGCGTTCAGGGGTTCTGCTTTTTAGAAGATGAGAATAACGCATCACGATTTATAGGAACATGGAACTGGATAGAGGATATTGACAGCGTGCAATCATTCACAATATTTGTGGGTGAGCGGAACGATTCCCTGCTATTCTCTTTTGGAGGCATCTTCTACTGTGGAAATAAAATTCATGGGTATGATTTTGACAATAACGGCAACCTTATTGCAAACGTAAGGACGGTTGTTCCTAAAGGCAATAAGGTTAAGAGCAAAGTGAGTGAATACTGCTCAAATTTTTATGGTGACCCTGCAAAAGCCAATAAATATAACCCTGTATCGTTAGAGTTACTGAATGACACTACTATGCTGTTCATCTTGAACGACAACAAACCGTACTGGCCCGACACGGCTATTATGAGACGCAGAGACTACATAAACCACACCTTCTCGCAAGAGGAGGACTACTACCTTTATAAGGAATAACGTTTAACGATGAAAGTTGAGAGTTTAGAGTTTAACGATGAACGACCGTAGGGGCAGACCGGTGTGTTTGCCCGGTAATGATAGACACTCTCCGCTGTTGCAATTCAGCAACAGCGGAGAGTGCTTTTTGTGAAATAAGTGGCGATGCGGAGCAAAAAGGGCGATTAAGGAGGATTAAAGGCGACTAAGGGAGACTAAGGGCTACTAAGGTGGTCCTCGTTAATCGTTACACGTTAAACGTTAATCTGTTGGCGATAGCGAATGCCGCCAACCTTCTCTCAACTCTAAACCCTCAACTCTTTACTTTCTCTTCCAGTGTCTGCATCCATTCGTACCAGTTCGGTATATACAAGGTGGCTATGACGGTGTTGAGCAACATGCCGAACACTACTGCCGCTCCGAGCGAGAGGCGCGCGCCGGCTCCTGCTCCGCCGGCGAAGAGCAGCGGCATCACTCCAAGCACAAAGGCGAAGGATGTCATGAGTATCGGCCTCAGACGGACATGGCCTGCCTCGGCAGCGCTGTAACGTATGTCGTTGCCTGCCGCACGGTAGTCACGCGCGAACTCTACGATAAGTATTCCGTTCTTGGCGCTAAGAGCTATGAGAAGTATTATTCCTATCTCGGTATATATGCTCACCGGTATGCCGGCTATCCAACAGCCCGCTATGGCGCCGAGCAAGGCGATAGGCACTCCCATGATAGCCGCCACGGGACTTGCCCAGCTCTCGTACTGAGCGGCAAGCACAAGAAACGCCACAAGAATGGCAAGGGCGAAGATTATGGCGGTGTTCTTGCCTGCGGTCTGTTCCTGATATGCCACGCCTGTCCATTCGTAGCCGAACTCTTCGCCGAGCTGCGCCTTGAAAAGCTCCGCCACCTCCTCTATGACCTGCCCTGAGCTGTAGCCCTGAGCGGCGTTGGCTGTTATGGTGGCGCTGTTATACATGTTATAACGCACGAGCTGGTCGGTGCCGAGTATCTCCTCGGCGGTGACAAAGCTGCTGAAAGGGACCATCTCGCCTCTGTTATTGGCGAGGCTAAGGCTCATGACATTGTCGATGACCTTTTGGCTGCGCTCTCCCGCCGCCATCTTCACCTGCCATATACGCCCGAGCAGCACGAAGTCATTGACATACATGGCACCCATGTAATAGCTCAGCGTGGAGAGCACGGCACCCATGTCGAGCCCCATTGAGATAGCTTTCTCACGGTCGATATTTATGAAATACTGCGGCACGTCGGCCTCAAAGGAGCTGTTCATGCCCGCCACCGCCCCCGTATGGCTGTAGTTGTCGGTAAGAGCCTCGACGGCTTTCTGCATCTCGGTGAGGCCAAGAGCCTTGCGGTCTTCGAGCTGCATCTGCAAGCCGCCCACGTTGCCGATGCCGGGTATTGACGGCGGCACGAAGGCAAAGCACTGCGCCTCTTCGATAGCCACATAGGCCTCTTTGTTGAAACGCTCCACCACGGCTGCCGCCGACTCGCTCTTCTTCTTGCGTTCGCTCCAGTCCTTGAGAACGACAAAGACGCTCGCTGCGTTGCTCTGGCGACCGTTGTTCATTATGCTGAAGCCGCTTATGCTCACATTGGTCTTCACCTCGGGGTAGGACGACACTATCTGCTCCACTTTCGCCGCCACAGCCTCGGTACGGCTGAGGGAGCTTGCCGGGGGCAGCTGCACGCTGACGATGAAATAGCCGTCGTCCTCGTCGGGGATAAAGGTCGTGGGCCAGTGCGTGAACATGAACAACGCCAGGGCTACCATTGCCGCAAAGGAGAGGGCCGCCAGCCATGCACGCCTGAGCAGGAAGCCGACGCAACGGTCGAAAAGACGCTGCACGGCATCGAAGCCCTTGTTGAACCAACGGAAGCCCTTTTGCCCGCCCTTAGGAGTGGGACGCAGCAGTATGGCGCTCAACGCCGGGGTGAGCGTCAGCGAGTTAAAGCCGCTGAGCAGCGTAGCCGTGGCTATCGTCAGGGCGAACTGCTTGTATAGCTCGCCCGAGATGCCGCCTATCATGGTGGTAGGCACGAAGACCGCCATCATCACAAGCACCACTCCTATGATTGGGCCTGTTATCTCTTCCATGGCCTTTTCGGTAGCCTCGCGCGGCGAGAGCTTGCCCTCGTCGAGTATGCGGGTAGCGTTCTCGACCACCACAATGGCATCATCGACCACTATGGCGATGGCAAGGATAAGGCCGAAGAGCGTCAGGGTGTTTATCGAGAAGCCGAGCAGCAGCATAACAGCCATCGTGCCGATAAGCGAGACAGGGATTGTGAGACAAGGGATAAGCGTCGCTCGCCAGTTCTGCAGGAACAGGAAGATGACAAGAATGACAAGCACGGTAGTCTCGACAAAGGTGTATAGCACCTCGTGTATCGAGCTGCGTACCACGTCCGTGGTGTCGAGGGCTATCTGATACTGCACTCCCAGCGGAAAGGCCTTTGCAAGCTCCTGCATACGCTCCTTGACCGCTTTCGAGACGGCGAGGGAGCTTGAGCCGGGCGACTGATAGACTGCCAACGCCGCTGTAGGCCTCCCTTTCAGGCGTGACGAGGAGGAGTAGGTCTCGCTGCCAATCTCAATCTCGGCGACATCCTTAAGACGCAGCATCTGCACGCCGTCGTTGCGTATTACTATGTTGCCGAACTGCTCGGCATCACTGAGCCTGCCCTCGACGTTGAGCGTATATTGGAATGCGTTGTCGGCCGTGGCGTCAAGAGTCTGCCCCACATAGCCTGCCGAAATGGCAAGGTTCTGTCGGCTGATAGCCTGGTAGACCTCGGAGGGCGATATGCCTCGTATACGCATCGCCTCGGGGTTGAGCCACACACGCATGGAGTATTTTCCCACGCCCATGATTTCGACGCCGCCCACGCCGGGGGTGCGTGTCAGCTGGTCCACGAGCTGCAGCTGCGCATAGTTGGAGAGGTAGAGCTGGTTATAGTCCTCGTTGCCGGTGAGGGTGATGAACAGCACGATGTTCGTCGATTGCTTCTGCACCACCACGCCCTGCTGCGTGACCTCGCTCGGCAGGGAGCTGAGGGCTATATTGACCCTGTTCTGCACAAGCACCGTTGCCATGTCGATGTCCGTTCCCACCTCAAAGGTCACGGTAAGCCTGTAGGTGCCCGACGACGATGAGGTAGAGCTCATATACAGCATGCCGTCCACGCCGTTCACCTGTTGCTCTATGGGTATGCCTACAGTCTGCGCTATCGTCTCGGCGTTGGCGCCGGGATACATCGCCGTCACCTGCACTGTCGGAGGCGTTATTGACGGGTACTGGTCTATCGGCAGGACAAAGAGCGACACGCCGCCCGCCACAAGAAGCAACAACGACAGCACCGTCGCAAAGATGGGGCGTTCTATAAAGAATTTCGAGAAGTTCATAATTCCGGGGTTTTAGAAGAGGTTTAGAGAGCTTCTTGGTTTTTATCCATTACAGGCATGACCGGCATGCCGTTACGCACTTTCAACAGAGCCTTAGTGACATACATCTCATCGGGAGCGAGCCCCTCGGTGACAAGACGCAGGGTGTCATCGACAAGGTTGCCTACCTCGATGCGGCGGTACTCGACACGGTTGGAGTCGTTCACCACATAAAGATACTTGCCGAGCTGGTCGGTGCCTACGGAGGCGTCACGCACAAGCACGGCATCCTTGACATCGTCGTACGGAAAAAGCACGCTTATATAGCTGCCGGGCTTCAGCAGCCCGTCCTTGTTGGAAAGCTCAGCACGTACCTGCAACGTACCTGTGGCAAGATTGACATCGGGGGCAAGGTAGTCTATCACCGCCTTGCATGTAAGATACTCGCCGCCGCCGAGCGTGAAAGTGATGCTGCTCTGGTCGAACGGAGAGCCGCCGCGGGCGATATTCCTGAGCCATTGGCTGTCGCTTATGCTGAAATAGGCATACATGGTGTCGTCCTTATATAGCTTGCACAGCTCGGCTGGCGACATCTCGCCCGATATATACGCGCCCTCGGAGTAGTTAGAGAGCCCCACTACCCCGTCGGCAGGAGCCTTGACATAGCAGTAGCCGAGCCTTGTCCTGGCGGTGCTGAGCGCCGCCGAGGCATTGTCCACGGCAGCCTTGCAGCTCTCGACCTTGCTCTTCGCCTGCAACAGCTCAATCTGGCTGACAGCGTCGCTGCCAATGGCGACCTTCATACGCTCATAGCTGCTGTTGGCATAGTCGAGCTCGGCCTTTGCCGTCTGCAGGGCGGCATTCGCCTGCGTCACGGCATTCTCGTACAGCACAGGCTCAATGACAAAGAGCTGTTCGCCCTTTTTCACCCTGCCGCCGTTCTTGTAGGCACGCTTGACAAGCATGCCGTTCACACGCCCCACCACGGGTATGGTCGCATCGGCCGCAAGATAGCCGGGATACTCGCGCGTAAGCCTCACGTCACGTACCGAAGGCATAGCCACCTCTACCGGCAACGGCCTGCTGTCGGCCGGCGTCTCACTCTTTTTCTGGCACGCAGCTATTGCAAGCGCCGCCATTGCAAATATAATCTTCTTCATAATGGAAATGTTTATTGTTACCAACCACCGCCGAGAGCCTCGTAGAGCTGCACGAGATATATGAGCGACACGCCCTTAGCCTGCACAAGATAGTCCTGATAGGTGAAGAGAGAGCGTTGGGCGTCAAGCACGTTCTGATATTCGGAAAGCCCCTGCTTGTATAGCTCAAAAGAGAGGGCAAAGGTCTCTTCGCACTGCCTCATGGCTTCACGCAGGCTCACTATCTGCTCTATTGAATTGCGATATTGCGACATGGCGTTCTCGACCTCTTGCATGGCATTGAGCATGATGCTGTTGAACGAAGCGACGCTCTGGTCGAGCGACGCCCGGGCCTCTCTTGTGGCATTGACACGCTCCCCGCCACTGAAGATGCTCCACGAAAGCGTAGGGGCTATCTCCCATGTAAGGCTCTTTGAACGGGGAAGATACTTGAGCTTGCTCGACGCAAAGCCTATCGAGCCGGTGATGAAGAGCGAGGGGAACCAGTCCCTGCGTGTCGCTCCGAGCAGGGCCGCATTGGCCTCGACCTGCCTTTCGGCGGCACGCACGTCGGGACGCCGGAGAAGAAGCGAAGCGGGAACGCCCACCTCGATGACAGCCATATACTCGGGCAGAGCGTAGCCCTCGTCGAGCCAGCCGTAGAGCTCCTGCGGGTAGACGCCGAGCAGGACAGCCATTGCGTTGCGGTAGCTGTCGATAGAGGCCTGCATGGCAGGAATCTTAGCCTTAGTGCTGTAATAGACGCTGCGTGACTGGGCGACATCGAGCTTTGAGGCAAGGCCGCTGCTGTAACGTGACTCCACGATATCCATTATGGCGCGCTGCGACTCGACGTTCCAGCGTATCACCTGCATTTCGGCAAGCGACTGCCGCAAAGAGAAGTAGGTTATGGCGACATTGGCGACAAGGGATACCATGACAGCGTTGAACTCCTCCTCGGTTGCCATAAAGAGCCTTTTCTGTGCCTTTGAACGCATGTATATGCTCCCGAAGATGTCGGTCTGCCACTGCATTGAGACAGCCGTAGTGAACTGCCCTTCCCACTCCTCACGATAGAGCGACTGGGCGGTGTTGCCGCTCGTCTTCGCACGCTGCCACCCCAAAGATAGGTCAAAGGAGGGCATCAGCTTGCCCTGCGCCGTACGCCATGCCGCGCGCGCCTTGCGTATATTCTCCATCGCCCCAAGCACCGAGTAGTTGTTCTTGCATGCGACAGATATTAGCGAGTCGAGAAGCGGGTCCTCGAAATTAAGCCACCACTTGTCGTCTACAGGCAATGTCTGCGAGAAATACTCGCCGTCGTTCCACCCTTGCGGCAACGGCTCCTTAAGATACCGTTCTCCCTGCTGCGCAGTAGACACGGCAACAGAGAAGAACAGCGACAAAAGAAAAAATAAAACCCTCATCATATATGTTATAACCTTTAGCAAGGTATAAACACATTGACAAGGGTTTTGGTTGAAGGATACCATTAAAGGCAGTATAGCAAGAGTAATTTTCAAAATAAGCCGGCACTGTTGAAGAACACAGTAAAAGGTCTTTTATGGTAATGCCAGTTTGCCGAGGAATGTCGCTTACGACTTGTGAATTTGCTATAGCAAATCGACAACAGATTAAGGGTAAGTTGCAATAAGAATGAAATATTCCTATCCACCCTGACTTTGCAGGCGAGCCTAAGATTAAAGTTTTGTGTTTACTGCAAATACTGTCATTTCCACAACTGCATTTTCTATTACGATAATATTTTTGCAATAACAAATTCTATAAGAAGATGAAAAGCAAAATCTTAAACCATAAGACATACAGATTGCATATATTTAATGATCTTGAAACAGAAGGTAAATACCAAATGCCCCTTGTTCATAAAAATGTATTATACGCTATGGTGAAAAAATGCCTGGCGAAAATGAGGATATTAGTATATATTTTGATAACGAGAACTATAAAATGTTAAAAAATGGGAGCAAACGGTAGTTTTTTAAGCAGAACAACTAACTTTGATGAAAATAGAATGTACAAAACCTTATATAGTATCGGACACAACATAAAGATACTTGAAATGAAAAATTCAAAGTTAGGTTTAAAACTTCCTGAAGAGAGTCACACACCTAATAGAATATATGCGACATTTTATCGTAATGGTAAAGGATTAAAAGAAATTGCCGAATACGGTCCTGACGGAAAAAGGATTAACTCGATACATATTACTGACCATAAAGGATATGGTCCACATTATCATAATTGGAGAGGTCTTGGTCAAGAAAAAGATGCTCATGCCTTAACAAAAGAGATGAAATCACTTATAAATAAAATCATAAATTTCAAGAAATGAATAGGCCTTATATAATCAACGACGAAAACGGCAACCCGATAAACGGGAAATACCCTCCTGACAAAGAACTGTATGGTGAAGAGTTTGGTGGATACAAGAATGAGGCGGAAAAAATTCTGTTCCACGATTTTGCCGTGTCGTTCAAGGATATTGCTTTTGTTTATAATAATGCAAGATACTATTTTTATAGACATAAAGACCTTGTAAAAGTATATCATGCATACATTAAAAAGAGTATTGAGGAATATCGGAATGAATTGGAATTACTTGAAAATTTCTCAATATGCGGCATACCATTTATAGATCTATTAGGCGAGATTTGTGATTTAGAAACTTTTGTTGATGTTTTTACGCCCCATTTGGCTATAGACAAGAATGGATTTCCTTATAATGGAAAATATCCGCCAAATAAAGAGAAACACGGGGATTTGTATGAAGGATACAAAAACAAGGCCGAGGGAGTTATATTCTATGATTTTGGAGTCCAAAACTATGATGTAAGCTTCAAATATAAAGGTAAGGACTATTATTTATTGACAGAAGTAGACCATGTAGCAGTTTGCGATAACCACTTCACCGAAGAATATGAAACTTATGCTAATGCTATGGAGCTTGTCGAGAACTTTAAAATCGACGGGAAGCCGTTGATTGAACTTTTGGATAAAATTGAAGAGATTGACCCTGAGTAATAAATATATAGCAAGAAGGAGGGCGTTTGAATTCAAACGCCCTCCTTCTTGCTATATAAAATTCACCACCACTTTGCGGGTACGTCGCTCATCTCTATTGTGAGCTTGCCGCCTTTGGCAATGTCGCTATGCTCGATATACGGCAGGCTATGAGGCTTGCCGTTGAGCTTGATGCTCTTGATATATATATTGGCGTCGCTGTTATTGAGCGTCTCAATGATGAACTTCCCGCCCTCAACAGTAAGTTCGGCACGCTCTACGACAGGAGAGCCGAACCAGTAACGACCGCCGGCAGGCTCAACCTCATAGAAACCGAGGGCGGACATTATATACCACGCCGACATCTGTCCCATATCCTCGTTGCCCGACAAGCCGTCGAAGTCGTTGCGGTATTGGGTAGCCATGACCTCGCGAACGAGCTTGGCTGTCTTGTGCGGCTCGTCCATCATGGTATAAAGGTATAATATGTGGTGGCTGGGCTCGTTGCCGTGAGCGAACTGGCCTATCATGCCTGAGATATCGGGCGAGGGGTCGCCGTCGATAGTCGAAGGAGCAAGGAAGAGCGAGTCGAGACGCGCGATACAAGCCTCTCTGCTACCGAACATGCCAATGTAGCCATTGATGTCGTGAGGCACGAGCCATGTGTACTGCCATGCGTTGCCTTCGCAATAGTCGTCGGCACGGTGAGTCGAGAAATAGGGGTTGAACGGCTCGCGGAAAGCACCGTTCTCATCGACGCCTCTGACAAAGCCGCGCTCCTTGTCGAAGAAGGTGCGGTATGAGTGGCTCATAGCCGTGAAATGCTTATAGTCGGCCTCCTTGCCAAGCGCCTTGGCGGCGTTGGCAGCCGCAGCGTCGGCAATGGCATACTCCATGTCAAAGGCTACGGACTCGGTGAAGAGGTTGCATGGTATGTAACCGTACTGGTGACGGTACTCCTTGCCTCGCTCGGGAACGGCCGCAGTCTTTTTTATGGCCTCGAAAGCCTTTTCATGGTCAAAGCCCTTAATGCCCTTTACAATGGCGTCGGCGACGACAGGGATGCCCGGGTCACCTACCATGCAGTCGGTCTCGTTGCCCCAAAGGTGCCATACAGGGAGGTCGCCCTGCTTGTCGCATATATCGACCATTGTAGCAACGAACTCGCCAGCCTTTTCGGGCTGTATGATTGTCATGAGCGGCTGTTTCGCACGGTACGTGTCCCAAAGAGAGAAACAGGTGTAACGAGGCGAGACGCTGTTATATATGTTGCCGTCGGCGCCACGATAGTCGCCATTGACATCGCTGAAGAGCATGGGGGCTATCATCGCATGGTACATAGCAGTGTAGAAGATTCTCTTCTGCTCGTCACTGCCATTGATTCTTATGCGTGACAGCTCGCTGTTCCAAGCCTTGACGGCATTGTCGGCAACAGCCTCGAAGTCCCAGCCCGGAAGCTCGCTCTCGAGAGCGAGCCTGGCGCCGTCGATGCTCACAGGAGAGATAGCCACCTTAAGCATTACCTCCTCGCCCTCGGCTGTGGCGAACGACGCACGGCAGTACATGTTCTTGTAGCCTTTAAGCTCAAAGCTGTCGAACGGTTTCTTGAACTCGGCGACGAAGTATACACGCTGGTCTTTCGCCCAGCCTTTTGAGTAGCGGTAACCCACGATGCGGTTATTGCCCTCGGCCTGCATGAATGTCTCGGTACTCTCGTCCCAGCAACCGCCGTTCTGCAAGTCAAAGACAAGAGCAGCCTCGTCGGACGCAGGGAAGGTGTAGCGGTGCAGGCCCACACGTGCCGTAGCCGTCATCTCGGCCTTGATGCCGTAACGTACAAGCGGCACTGAATAGTAGCCGGGCTTGACAACCTCCTGAGTGCGGTCGGCCATTGACCACAGGCCGCTGCCCGGGGATTCTACCATGCCTCTGGCATATACCACCTCGCCCGTGACAGGCATTACGGTAACGTCGAAGAGGTCGCCGATACCCGTTCCGCTAAGGTGAGTGTGGGAGAAGCCTATCACTGAAGCCTCGTCCTGATGATAGCCTGAGCACCAGTCCCATGTCTCGTTGATGCTTGTAGGGCCGAGCTGCACCATACCGAAAGGCACGCTCGCGCCGACAAAGACATGACCGTGGCCGCCGCTGCCTATGAGAGGATTGACATAAGCGGTATAATTCTCCTGCGGAGCAGGGTTGCATGCCGCAAAAAGAAGCGGCAGGGCCATTAATATGTTTCTTAGTTTCATTTTGCCTGTTTCTTTAGTTTATATTGGATGTTTGCGTTGTCGAGCAGCTGCTCGTGTGTCAGGCGGTAGCCGCATGACTTGCCGTTGAGCGTCACATTGTCGATAAAGTGGCTGTCGGCTGTCGGGCGGTCGCACTCGATAGCGATGTCGCCCTTCGGTGTCGAGATTCTTACCTTGTCGAACACCGGCGTGGTCAATGTGTATGTAGGCTCGCCGGGGCAGTCGGGATAGAGACCCATCATTGAGAATACCGCCCATGCCGACATTGTTCCCGTATCGTCGTTGCCGGGTATTCCGTCGGGGGCGTTCTTGTAGTTCTCATCGAGTATCTTCTTGACCTCTTTCTGTGTACGCCACTCCTCGCCCTTGAAACGGCTGAAGAGGTAGGCATATACGATGTCGGGCTCGTTGCACGGGTCGTAATGCTCGTTGTCGAAGACGCCCTGAAGGCTGTTGATGAAGCCTCGCTTGCCGCCCATGAGCTTTGTAAGGCCCTTTATGTCGTGAGGAACAGCGAAGGTGTAGCACCATGCCGAAGCCTCGTGGAAGCCCGGGATGTTCTCGAAGTTCTTGCCTGTAGAGGGGTCGAAGTCGCCGAGGAACTCGCCCTCCTTTGTAAGCGGACGCAAGGTGCCATGCTCCTTGCAGAAGTAACGCCGGTAGCTCTGCGAGCGTTTCAGGAACTCCTTTGCACGTGCCTTGTCGCCTAAAGAGTCGGCGAGCTGCGAGATAGCGTAGTCGGCCGAACAGTACTCGAGGGCGTGCGACACGGAGTTGTCGCCCGAGAGGTCGCTCGAGAAGTACCACAAGGGAATGAAGCCCTCTTTCAGATAGGGGTCGATGTCACGGCGTATGGGGTTATTGGCACCCTCGGTAGTAGCCGACTTTAGCATTCCCTCATAGGCTTTTTCGATGTCGAAGTCACGCAAGCCCTTTATCCAGCTGTCGGCTATGACAATGGCGGCGGGGTCGCCCTCCATAGTATATGTCTCACGGCCGAAAAGCTCCCAGCGAGGCAGCCAGCCCCAATCTTCGTACATGCCCACCATAGTACGCAGCATGTCGGTCTGACGCTCGGGATATACAAGGGTGAGCAGTTGGTGCAGGTTGCGGTAGGTGTCCCACAGAGAGAAGACCGTGTAACGGGTATAGTCGCTCTTGCCTACCTCTCCGCTCTCCATCTTGGGATACTCGCCATTGACGTCGCTTATGACGCTCGGGTGTATGAGGGCGTGGTAAAGAGCGGTATAAAATATTGTCTGCCGGTCTTTTGTTCCGCCCTCGACCGTTATGCGTCCGAGGTCGCTGTTCCAACGATCCTCGGCTGCAAGACGTACGTCGTCGAAGCTCTTGCCGTTCTGTTCGGCATTGAGGTTCTCGCGCGCATTGGCGATAGAGACGAACGAAACGCCCATCTGAACTGTAACCTGCTCACCGGCGGCAAGGTCATCGTAGCAGAAGCGGTAACCGACATTGTCGCCGGCGACCTCACGGTAATAGTTCTCGTAGAGCTTGTATGTTCCGTCGTCGGGCGTCCACTCGGCCTCCACGCCCGTCAGCGACGGCTGGAATTTCCAGGGGCCGCTTGACGACGGCTCACGCGACACTCGCATGACGAAGTATATCGGGAACACCGCCTGCGTGGTGTAGCAGAATGTTCCGAGCAGCTTGAAGCCCTCGATCTCGGTGCCGCTTACACGACGCACCATAGCGCCGCACTCGTTGGAGAGCCCCTGACCGAGATTGAGGATTATGTTTCCCTTGCCAGCCGGGAAGGTGTAGCGCTCGCACGAGGTACGTGTCGTAGCTGTCACCTCGGTCTTGATGCCGTACTTGGAAAGCGTGTTGCTGTAATAGCCCGGAGAGGCCTTCTCGTCGCTGTACTCCGAGCCGTAGCTGTAGTAATCGACATTGAGGTCGCCCGATGTAGGCATGACAAGAAGCGATGAGGCCTCGGGGCAGCCCACGCCGCTCAAAGCTACATGAGCATAGCCCGTGAAGAACTTGTTGTCGTACTCATAAGGAGCGGACCACCAACGGCTGTCCTTGTCGAAGACGTTGAGGTCGGAGCCCATGACATTGAAAGGCACGACGGACATCATGCCGTTAGGCGTCACGGCACCGGGGTTAGTCGTGCCGAAATTGGTTGTGCCGATAAAGGGATTTACTAAATCGGCAGGCTTTTGCGCCGACACTGCCGCCGACACAAAGAGCATAAGGAGAAATGATTTTATTCTCATGTCGTGATTATTTTTTGTCCAACTCGCTCAATGCGAAAGCGTACGCGCCTACAGACACCGCCTTGCTCGCTCCGAGCTTTGAGATAGCTATGCCTATGCGCTTGCGGCTGTCGTAATCGACATAACGCTCCTCGCCATAGACCTTGACCTTCTTGACCTCGCCCCGGGCGAACTGCCTGAACTCGCTGTCGTCCTCGAGGTTATAAACGCTCATCTGGACAAGGCTCACCTCGTCGCCCGAGAGGGTGCGGAGCTTGGAGCGCATCTCTTCGAGCAGAGCCGGCATTATCCAATGGCTCGCCGCCGACACGCCGCCGCCGATGACTACAAGGCCGTCGATGATTGTGACAGCCGTTGATATTGCGGCGCCTGCGACACGGCCGAGAGTAGCGAACGCCTCACGGGCAGCCTCGACATTGCCTTCACGCTTGCCGTCGGCTATCTCGCATATATCCTTTGGGGTAAGGCCATGCTCCATGTCGCCGCTCTTCTCGCCATATACACGGCATACGGCACGAATGGCAACGCCGTCCTCGACAATGACATCGGGCATGTCGCAATGACGCAGGCAGAAGGTCTCGACACATGAGTTGTCGCCTCGGTTCAGCCTGCCGTCGATGACAACGCCAATGCCGAAGCCGGTGCCGAGGGTGTATCCTATCAGGTTCTTGTACTGCTTGCCGGAGCCAAGCTCACGCAGGCGGCTGTTGATTTGCGGAAGCACTCCGCAAAGAGCCTCGCCATAGGCAAAGAGGTCGCCGTCGTTGTTTATGAACACCGGAACGCCGAACTGCTTCTCGAGGAACGCTCCCAGTGCAACGCCCTCACGGAAAGAGGGGAAGTTGGGCAGGAAGCCGCCGATGATGCCGTTGGGATAGTCGGCAGGGCCGGGAAAAGCGAAACTGATTGCCACGGGCTTCTCGCTCAGCTTGTCGAACACCTGTCTGAAGCCGCTGACCATGTTCTGCAGGCAGAGGTCGAGGTCGTGGGCCTGCGAAGGCACTGATATCGGGTCGATGATGAACTCGCCTGCCTGCATGGCGCCAAAAACGAAATTTGTGCCACCTGCGTCGAGAGTGGCTACAATACGATTGTCTTTCTTGTACATAGTTATAAGGTTTATCTTTTTATTGCTTCTGTAAACTCCTTTATAATGTCTATGGTAGTAGTGTCGCAGTCAAACACCGAGTACCACCCCTGCGGCTCGTGCGGAGGGTCGCACAGATAGTCGTCGCCGGGTTGCCACACGAGATCGCGAGGCCTGCCGCTGCCGCCCCACCCCCAGAAGTTGCAGCCGGCGATGGGACCGCCCTCGGCTATGCTGCCGGCGACACGCCCGAAGATATAACGGTAAAAGGCGTCGCGGCTGTCGGTGGGCACGCCCGTACCCGACACGTTGCCCTGCCTTGAATAGCCGAACTCCTCAATCACGAGAGGCTTGCCCAAGCGCTTGGCAAGCGCCACGTGCTCGTCGATGTACCTGCCGCTTTCGAGACATGCGTTGTCGATGCCGCTGTCGGGATTGGAGCGTGGCGCCCAGCCCCAGTTCACAGGCCATATATGAATGGTAAGGTAGTCGATATTCTTGTCGGCGTGTATACGCTCGCACAGCTCCATGTCCACTTCGCAGCCGATGTAGCCCTCGCTGCCCGTAGAGACAAGATGATTGGGGTCGATGCTCTTTATCAGGGATGCCGCCTTAGCTATCCATGCGGCGAAAAGCTCCTTGTTGTCGGGGGCGAAGGCACGAGGCTCGTTGCAGAGCTGCCATGACATTATCGAGGGCTCGTCCTTGTAATAACGCCCCGTAATGCCGTTCTTGCGTGAGACAATGCTCCTGACATAGTCATAATAGAGGTTCTGAGCGACTGTGTCGCGGGAGAAGTTGGCGCAATAAAGGACATAGTTGCCGTAGCCGTTCTCCTCGTTGGTGTTCGGCGAGTCGCCGTAACCGCACTGCTTGAGATAGTAGCCATAGCCGCCGCTCCAGTCCCAGGCATTGTTGAGATATATGACTGCGTCCATGCCACGCTTCTCAAGCTCGGCGAGCGTGAAGTCAAGGCCTTCGAGCAGAGCCTCGTTGAGTACCCCGGGCGCCTCCTGCAGATAAGGCTTCGCAGGGTTGGCAAGAAGGCTGCCGGCGTCGGGGCCCGACAATATCCTGAGATTGGTCACGCCGAGCTCTTTAAGGCAGTCAAGCTCCCTGCAAAGGCGTTCACGATCGCCGCCCTCGCCTTCGGAGCCGAGTATCGAGGCATACCAGAGGTTTGCGCCGATATAGTTGTATGGCTTGCCGCACTTCACGAAGCATGCGCTGTCGGCTGTAATGATGCCTGTTCCGTTGTCGCCTGCGGATTTATTGCAACAACCTGACATAAGCAATGACATAAGCAGAAACAGAAATATTTTAGTTCTCATTACTGTACTTTTTGTTCTCTTGCGAAGATAGCAATTTGTATTTATAATTAAAATTTAATTTAAGCTTAATTTAAGAAGCGAAGGAAATAGGGCCGGGAAACGCCTGCGACGGCATATGAAATCCGAGGGCTGCCCGATAGTTCGGGCAGCCCTCGGATTATGAAAGTCTTTTTAATCGTTATAGCATATTCTGCTTCTTAAGCTCTTCGGCAACTACAAGAAGTTCGTCGTACCACTCCTTGCCGAAGCGTTCGATAAGCGGCTCCTTAAGGAACTCATAGGCACGCACGCCTTTGCGGCGGCCCTTGATGAAGGCACTGCCGCAGACATCCCACTTATGCAGATTTACCCCGATGAAATCGCCAACTTTTCGCAATCGCACAGGGTAAAGATAGCATGAGATAGGCTTACGCCAGGGAGTGCGTCCTTCACGATATGCCTTTTCGATCAGGCATATGCAGCAGCCGTTCTCGTCACGAGAGGCGAAGACGCAGTCCTTGCCATTGACGATGGAGGTCACGAGGTCGCCGTCACGGTCGTTGTAGACAACGCCCTGCTCATCGACGACGGCACGCGCCTCGGGAGACATCTCAGAAGCCACGACCTCAAGGGCCTCTTCGAGCTTTTCGACCTCGTCGAGCAGCACCGGAGCGCCAGCATCGCCCTCTACGCAGCATATGCCCTTGCAATGAGAGAAATTGCAGAAGAAGTATTCCTGAAAAAGGTCGAACGAAACGATTGTATCACCTATCTGTACCATAGAAAAAAGAGACCCCTCAATGGCTTTTGCGGGCCAAAAGGGGTCTTTTATGCAGATTTATAATTAAATGAGCGACTTTCCTGTCATCTCGGCCGGCACCTCAAGACCCATAATGTTGAGAATTGTAGGAGCGACGTCGGCAAGGATACCGTTCTCTATTGTAGCGTTCTCGCGGTTCGTCACATAAACGCAAGGAACGGGGTTCAAAGAGTGCGCCGTGTTAGGCGAGCCGTCGGGGTTCACGGCGTTGTCGGCATTGCCGTGGTCGGCAATGATAATTGACTCATAGCCATGATTGCGTGCAGCCTCGATAACATCCTTAAGGCATGCATCTACGGCAAGAACGGCCTTTTCGATTGCACTGTAAACGCCTGTGTGGCCCACCATGTCGCCGTTTGCGAAATTAACCACGATGAAATCGAACTTTTCGCTGTTTATCTCATTTACGAGCTTCTCCTTTACCTCGTATGCGCTCATTTCGGGCTGGAGGTCGTATGTAGCGACCTTAGGAGAGGGAACAAGGATGCGCTCCTCGCCTTCGTACGGAGCCTCGCGACCGCCGTTGAAGAAGAATGTTACGTGAGCGTACTTCTCGGTCTCTGCAATGTGCAGCTGCTTCATGCCCTGCTTTGACACGTACTCGCCGAGAGTGTTCTCAACGTTCTCCTTGTCGAAAAGAATGTGAACGCCTGTGAACTTCGCATCGTAAGGAGTCATGCAATAGTACTGCAGGCCGGGGATTGTATGCATGCCCTCGGCCGGCATATCCTCCTGCGTAAGAACGACTGTAAGCTCCTTTGCACGGTCGTTGCGATAGTTGAAGAAGATTACAGCGTCGCCCTCGCCGATGCGGCCGTCGAAATTGCTGTTCACGATAGGCTTGATGAACTCGTCGGTCACGCCCTCTTCGTATGACTCCTTAACGGCTGCGACCATGTCGCTTGCCTGCTTGCCCTCGCCGTTCACGATAAGGTCGTAAGCGATTTTCACGCGCTCCCAACGCTTGTCACGGTCCATAGCATAGTATCGGCCGATGATTGTAGCGAGCTTGATATCCTTTGCCGTAAGCTGCTCGATGAAGCCCGCACCGCTCTTGGGGTCGGTATCACGGCCGTCCATGAAACAGTGAACATAGAGATTCTCAACGCCCTGCTTCGCCGCATACTTATACATAGCCTCGAGGTGCTCGAGAGAGCTATGAACGCCGCCGTCCGATGTAAGGCCCATGAAGTGGAGCTTCTTGCCGTTGCTCTTCGCATACTCGACAGCAGCTACGAGCTCGGGATTCTGCTCAATGGAGCCGTCGGCTATAGCACGGTTGATTTTAAGAAGGTCCTGATATACGATGCGGCCGCCACCGATGTTAAGGTGACCCACCTCGCTGTTGCCCATCTGACCTGCAGGAAGACCTACATTCTCGCCGCTTGCCTGAAGCTGCGAGTTAGGATAAACCGATACAAGGTGGTCCCAGTATGGCGTAGGGGTATTGAAAATTACATCACCTTTGCCGTGATTGCCAACGCCCCAGCCGTCAAGAATTACCAATAATGCTTTGTTTGCCATAATATTCGATATTTAAATTATTTCCTTAAAACGCAAAATCTTCGCAAAGTTACGATTTTTATTTTGTATAGAGCCATTTATCCGAAGAAAAAACCGCAAACTTCCTTACAAACATACTGCAATGGAACTATTTTAATTAATTTATTTGAATATAAATATAAAAAAACGGGAAAAGAGGAGTAAAATAGAGAAAAACAGGTATCTTTGTGAATTAAACAGGCATCATTTGATGCATAAAAAGTTACAAGTGACCATGCAGCACCCTTTGCACCTGTTCAGATATTGTCCCAAATGCGGAAGCATGCGTTTCGTCGAGAACGACTTCAAGTCGAAGCGCTGCGAGGATTGCGGTTTCGTATACTATTTCAACCCGCTTGCCGCAACGGTCGCAATCATCACGAACGGCAGAGGCGAGATGCTTGTCGCCACTCGTTCGAAAGAGCCCGCAAAAGGGACGTTCGACCTGCCGGGCGGCTTCTGCGACAGCTATGAGACCGCCGAAGAGGGGGTGGCGAGAGAGGTGCTTGAAGAGACAGGGCTTAAGGTTACCGGCACGAGGTACCTTTTCACGATACCGAACGTTTACAGATATTCGGGAATGGAGCTGCACACGATGGACATGTTCTTCAAGTGCAGCGTCGAAGAGTGCGACGCTACAGCGGCGGACGACGATGTCGCCGACCTGCAATGGATAAAGATTGAGGAGCTTGACAGCAGCAAGTTCGGCTTGAGGTCGATAAGCGAGAGCGTTGGGCGTTTCAAGGAGATGTATAAAAACAACACACTATAAGATGAGAAAAAGGAGCATTATTCTACTTATGTTCGCAGCCTTTGGCCTGACAGCGAATGCGCAGGCCGACAGCAGAGAGAACATTCTGAGCGAATGCCAGCGCCTGCACAACGACGGCAAGCACGCAGCAGCGCTGTCGCTGATAGAAGAGATTGACCGAAGCGGCCTCGAAGCCACCAAGCTGCAGGAGATTGACCTGCTGAAGGCCGTCATAACATTTGAGGAGAACCACCTCGAGGGAAGAGGGCTGATGCTGCAATACCTTGACGACTACCCCGAAAGCTCAAAGAAAGAGCTGCTCGGATGCTATATAGCAGAGTCGTACTACCACAGCAAGGACTTTGGACGCGCATGCGAATGGTTCGAGAAGAGCAACACGAAACGACTCGCAAAAGAGGAGCGTGAAAGAGCCACTCTTTACCACGCTTTGGCCCTGCAGGAGTGCGGCAAGGAGGAGAATGCGGTGAGCATGCTGCGCCAGACAGTCCTCAAGAGCAAGAGATATGCCGACGACGCCATATTCCAGCTTGCCGTAATAGACTATGACAACGACAACATTGACGCCGCAGAGCGTGGTTTCAAGAGCGTCGCAAAGGCAAAGAAGTTCAGGCTTGACGTTCCCTATTTCCTTGCAGGCATTGAGCTTAAAAGAGGGAATACCGAGGCTGCTAAGGATATAGCTACGGAATTCATGTCAAAGAACAGAAAGAAGCCGCAAGCCACAAAGATGCAGCACATATTGGGAGCCGCCGAGTTCGCAGAGGGCAACTACAAGGAGGCTGTCACGCCTTTGACGAGCTACATCGTCAATAGCGAGACTCCGCAACGCATCGCAGTGTACCAGCTTGGACTGTGCCACTTCAACGATGGCGATTTCGAGAAGGCAGCTCCGCTGTTCGCCGAGTGTAACGAGGGCGACGACGCAATAGCGCAGAACTCGTTGCTGCACACGGGTATAATCCTGCTTTCGAGGAAAGACGACAACGGCGCGCGCTTGGCGTTCGAGCAGGCTGCGGCAATGACGCACGACAACAAGGTTCGCGAGGAGGCCATGTATAACTATGCACTATGCCTGCACCAGACACGTTACTCGCCGTTCGCCGAGAGCGTGAAAGTCTTTGAGCAGTTCCTTAACGACTACCCCGGCTCGCAACATGCAAAGCAGGTGGAGAACTACCTCGTCGAGGTTTACATGAGCACGCACAACTACGACGTTGCGCTTCTCTCGATAAACAAAATCAAGAGCCCGTCGGCCGAGATTCTGAAAGCAAAACAGAAGATACTCTACCGCCTCGGCGTTCAGGAGTTCATAAACGGCAACATGGACGGAGCCATATCTTTCATGGACCGCTCTATCGAGCTTGCCGCGCACAGCAAGATTACTCACGCCGACGCCCTCTACTGGAAAGGCGAGGCGCTGTACCGCAAAGGCGACTACAAAAGTGCGGCAAACAGCTACCGCATGTCAATAATGAAAGGCGGCTCGAACAGCAACCGTGCGATATACGGAATTGGATACACCCTTTTCCACCAGAAGAGATACGCCGATGCGAGAAGAGAGTTCCAGCACTTCGTGAACAACTCTTCGAACGAGAAGAGAGAGACTGTCGCAGACGCTCTTAACCGCATTGCCGACTGTCACTTCTACCAGCGCGACTATGCCGCGGCAAACCAATATTACAAGCTGGCGATAGAGACCGACAAGGACAACAGCGACTACGCTCTGTTCCGTTCGGGCGTAGCTCTCGGCTTGTCCGATGATTATAATGGCAAGGTAGCAACGCTTACCGAGCTTATAAGCAGCTACCCGGGCAGCGTTTACACAGAGCAGGCCCTTTACGAAATGGGACGCGCCTACATTGAGCTTGAACTGCCATACGACGCCATTTCGGCGTTCGACAGACTGACGGTAAGATTTCCCAAAAGCACTCTTACACGCAGAGCCACTACCGAGAAAGCCATGATTTATAACTCCATAGGCGAGCGTGACAAGGCGATTGAGACATACGAGGGCATAATCGACCGCTACCCGCACAGCGAGGAGGCGCAAGTGGCATTCCAGGACCTCAAGAACATTTATGTGGACATGGGAGAGGTGGACAAGTTCGCAAGCTATGCAAAAACCACGCACGGCGTACAGTCAATCAACACGAACGAGCTGGACGAACTCACATACACAGCAGCCGAGAAGATGTACGGCAGAAGCGAGATTTCCGTTGCTAAGGAGAAGTTCGAGGAATACCTCGCAAACTTCCCCGAGGGTGCTTTCAGAGTGGACGCCCACTACTATCTCGGTGAGATCTACAACAGCGAAAAGGATATGGACGAGGCTTTGAAGAACATTGAGAAGGTTTTTGAATACCCCGGCAACAAATATATGGAACTTGCGACAATGAGAGCCGCAGGCATATACTACAACAGGAAATCATACGAGAAGGCGACAGAGCTTTACAAGCAGCTGCTTGCCGACAGCAGCGACGAGGAGCGCCGACAGCTCGCACGAACCAACATCATGCGTGCCGCTCAGAAGCGTGAGAAGCACGGAGAGGTTGTCAAGTATGCAGGCGAATTGCTCAACAACAGCACCACTTCGACAGACATCAGACGTGAGGCCCTGCACAACAGAGCGAAAGCATACCTCGAGCTTGAGAAGACAAGCCTTGCGCAGCTCGACCTCAACGAGCTTGCGAAGGACACCAGAACAAAAGAGGGCGCCGAGGCGAAATATCTTATAGCGCAAATAAAGTTCGACCAGGAACATTACGACGAGTGCGAAGAGATTATCATGGAGTACATCAGCGAAAGCACTCCGCACGCATACTGGCTGGCAAGAAGCTTTATCCTGCTGTCCGACCTCTACTCTTCACAAGGCAAGAACATGGAAGCCAAGCAATACCTCGTCTCGCTGCAGAACAACTATGACGGCGAGGACGACATTGCCGAAATGATAGAAGAGAGACTGTCGAGACTGGCAGCAGAGAACAATACTAACAATTGAGCAAGATGAAGAAGAGCATATTATCGATAGCGATGCTGCTGGCATGCGGCATGCTTTTTGCACAAGAGGAGAAGCAGAGCGCTGTAGTAAGCGTTGAGAACGACTACAACCCCGTTGTGGTACAGGTAAGCAAGAAGAGCTTTACACCGACGATAGAGAGCAAGGCCGAGGGAAAGCCCTCGAAGCTTATATTCTCGAAGCAGACGACACCGTTCACCGGCTTCACCAGCGAGAGGGACGCCAAAGAGCTGCTGCCCGCACAGGAAAAGAGCCTGCCCGGCTACTTCAGAGCCGGATACGGCATAAGAAACGACATCGACAGCAAACTGTCGTACAACCTACGCTTCAATGACAAGAGCGTTCTTAGGGCGATGGCCGCTTTCGACGGTTTCAAGAGCGACGTCAAGGGATACAGCCACGAATGGAATTCACGCATGTATAACACCGCCGTCTTGGCCGATTATACGTACAAGTTCGATAAGCTGCATCTTAGCGTGGGCGGCAACTTCAACAACAGGGCATTCAACTACCAGAGAGCCGAGGCCGCAAACACGCCGACAGACAGACAGCACCACATGAACTATGGCGCGAACATTAAAGCCGTTTCGCAGTTCGCAGGGCCTTTCGCCTTTTCTCTGTGGGCCGACTACCGCCATTCGCTCATGAGCTACTGTGACGGAGCGGAGAAGCCCATCACAGAGGACCACATCAACGGCGGCCTGCTGCTTTCATATGAAATATTCTCGAAATATGTACGCAAGGCCGGGCTTGAGCTTGATTTCAACGGCTTTATATACAACGGCATGTTGCTGAACGCCGCAAACGGCTACAGGAACTTGCTCTCGTTCGACATCAACCCGTTCGTGGACTTTAACTTCAACGGTTGGATGCTTACGGCAGGAGCGGACATGAACTTCGTTACAGCGAACAGCTCCGTCTTTGCGATAGCCCCCAACCTAAAGCTGGAGAAGAACTTCACGAAGAGAGTGTCGATTTATGCCAAAATAGGCGGTGGACGCAAAGAGAACGGCCTTGCGGCGATTGAGAGCATCACCCCTTATTGGGGATACAACAGCCTGACCGGCAAGCAGTTGAAGCCCACATACAGAATCGTAGATGCCGCAATAGGAACAAGAATGTCATTGGAGCCGTTGTCGCTTGACATCTTTGCCGGATACACGCTCACTAACGATGACCTGCTGCAGCAGATTGAATATTCCGAGCCGGGGAACAAGGGATTGATTTATACTACGTTCGCACAGGAACAGACGCACGATGCACATGCAGGCATAAGATTGGGATTTGACTGCGGAGGCTGGATGAACATCTGCGCCGACGCACGATACGACTTCTGGAGCTGCGCCGACAAAGACCTGCTCGCATTCAAGCCCGAGATTACGGCAAACGCCAATATCGAGATACGCCCTATAAAGAATCTCTTGATTGAGGCCGGATACAACTTTACCCGATACACGAAAAGCGAGACACAAGGCCGTTTAGGTTGCAAGCACGACCTCCACGCAAGAATAGGCTACAAGATAAACAGGATGTTCGGAGTGTTCGCTCAGGGAGACAACCTGATGAACATGAAATACTACGAATATTACGGCTATTATACACGAGGCATAAGAGGCATGCTGGGAGCTACAATCAATTTCTGAGGCTACAGCATAAAAAGGGCCGGGCAGCACGTTTATCCGAGGTAAAATTTTTACCTATTTAAAATAATATATTATTTTATGGAAAATGGTGCCCGGCTCTTTTTATTTTTTTTCGTTTTTTTGACTTAAATATACAGGAAACTTTCATACTTTTGTCGGCAAATTAAAAACAGGAACAAGGGTTATGCCCTAAACATAAAACGGCTTAAGTGTCATGCAGAAGAATTTAGTTATAGTTGAGTCACCCGCCAAAGCAAAAACAATCGAGAAATTCCTTGGCAAAGACTACAAGGTAATGTCGAGCTACGGTCACATATGCGACCTTAAAAAGAAGGAGTTCAGTATAAACACCAAGACTTTCGAACCGGAATACGAGATTCCCGCCGAAAAAGAAAAACTTGTAAACACCCTTAGGAACGAAGCCGAGAAGGCCGATATGATATGGCTCGCATCCGATGAAGACCGTGAGGGAGAGGCTATCAGCTGGCACCTTTTTACCGTGCTTGGCCTGAAGCCTGAGAACACCAAGCGTATCGTCTTCCACGAGATTACCAAGAACGCCATTCTTAATGCTATTGAGAAGCCGAGAGAGATTGACACGAACCTTGTGTACGCTCAGCAGGCGCGCCGTGTGCTTGACCGCATTGTAGGTTTCAAGCTGTCGCCGGTTCTCTGGCGTAAGGTAAAGCCGGCTCTGTCGGCAGGACGCGTGCAGAGCGTCACAGTGCGTCTTATCGTTGAGAGAGAGAGAGAGATTAACCGCTTCAATACTGAGAGCGGATACAGAGTCACCGCCACATTCGAGCTGCCCGACGGCACAAGCATCCTCAACACTGAATTGTCCAAACGCTTCAAGACCAAGGAGGAGGCCGAGCGGTTCCTGATGTCATGTGACAATGCGACATTCGTCATCGACGACGTGACGACAAAGCCGCAGAAGAGAGTTCCTGCTCCCCCGTTCACGACATCAACATTGCAACAGGAGGCTGCACGCAAATTAGGATTCAGCGTATCGCAGACCATGATGGTCGCACAAAGGCTCTACGAGTCGGGATACATCACATACATGCGTACCGACTCGGTAAACCTGTCGTCGCTATGCATAGGCTCATGCAAGAGCGTCGTTACAGAGATGTATGGCGACAAATATCTGAAGAGCCGCAACTACTCAACAAGCTCAAAGGGTGCTCAGGAGGCTCACGAGGCAATTCGCCCCACATACATGACCAATACGAGCATTGAAGGCACAGGGCCCGAGAAACGCCTGTACGAGCTTATATGGAAGCGTACCATCGCTTCGCAGATGGCTGACGCCATAGTCGAGAAGACTACCGTGAACATTTCCATAAGCGGACATAGCGAGACCTTTATGGCGACCGGCGAAGTGACCGTATTTGACGGTTTCCTTCAGGTGTACCGTGAAAGCACCGACGACGAGGGAGACAACGGCGCCATTGCGATACCGGCAGTTCACAAAGGGGATATTCTTACAACAAAGGAGATAGTAGCCACAGAACGCTTCACACAGCACCCGCCACGCTATACCGAGGCAAGCTTGGTACGCAAACTCGAGGAGCTGGGCATTGGCCGTCCTTCGACATATGCGCCTACCATAAGCACAATACAGC
The DNA here is from genome assembly GCA_017462065.1 of Bacteroidaceae bacterium. Classification (GTDB taxonomy): domain Bacteria; phylum Bacteroidota; class Bacteroidia; order Bacteroidales; family Bacteroidaceae; genus HGM04593. Next base: position 21,351 of record JAFTRV010000075.1, on the reverse strand, counting down.
AGAGAGGATACGTTGAGAAGGGGAACAAGGCCGGGGAGACACGCAAATACAATATTTTGACCTTCAAGAACGGAAAGATAACCGCCGCCGAAGGCAAAGAGACCGTAGGAGCTGAGAAAGCCAAGCTGTTGCCGACCGACATTGGCATTGTTGTCAATGACTTCCTGCTCGATTTCTTCCCCGAAATCATGGACTACAACTTTACGGCTACAGTCGAGAAGGACTTTGACGAGATTGCCGATGGCAAACGCAAATGGTCGGAACTTATTTCTGAGTTCTACAAGGACTTCGAGCCCAAGATTGAGGATATTGTCCAGACAAAGAACGAACACAAGGTTGGAGAACGTGTCTTGGGAAGCGACCCAGCAAGCGGCAAGCCCGTTTCGGTTAAAATAGGCCGCTTCGGCCCCATCGTGCAGATAGGCTCGGCTAACGACGAGGAGAAGCCCCGATTCGCACAAATGAAGCCGGGACAGACACTCGAGACCATTACCCTCGAAGAGGCTCTGAGCCTGTTCAGTCTACCCCGCGCCCTCGGCGAGCATGCAGGCGCCGGCATTACCATAGGCGCAGGACGGTTCGGGCCGTACATCAAGCATGGCAATGCGTACGTAACATTGCCAAAGAGCCACGACCCTCTCACAATAACCCTTGAAGAGGCTGTAGAGCTTATTGACGCCAAGCAGAAGGCCGAAGCTGAACGCATCATCAAGAGCTTTGACGAGAAGCCCGAGCTGCAGGTCCTCAACGGACGGTTCGGTCCCTACATCGCATACAACGGAAGCAACTACAAGCTGCCTAAGAGCGTGACGCCTGCGGAACTGACTTTGGAAGAGTGCCTTGAGATTGTCAGCAAAACAAAGGAGAGCGGAAAGACTCCGGCAAAAAGACAATACAGAAAAAGAAAATGAAACGAATTTTTCTTGTCGGATACATGGGAGCCGGAAAAACGACTCTCGGATATGCGTTGGCGAAAAGGCTCGGCATAGAATTCATCGACCTCGACAGCCATATTGAGCAGAGATTCTGCAAGAGCATATCACAGATATTTGCCGAGAAAGGAGAGGAGGGCTTCAGAGAGATTGAACGGCGGATGCTGCATGAGGTGGGCGAGTTTGAGGACCTGGTAATATCGACAGGCGGCGGAACGCCCTGTTTCTTTGACAATATCGACTACATGAACAGCCAGGGCACGACCGTGTTCCTTGACGTTCCCGTAGAGAGGCTTTTCATAAGACTGAGCATAGCCCGGAAAAGACGTCCGCTGATAAATGGGAAGAGCGACGAAGAGCTGCGCACGTTCATTGCCGAGCAGCTTGCCAGGAGAGAGCCGTTCTACAACAAAGCCGAACAGCGATTCATGGCCGACAAGCTTGAAGACGCAGAACAGATTGAGACATCGGTCGATAAGTTCCTGCAACAGATAGAGCTAAGCAGGTAATTGCCTGCCAACATATAGTTAAAACACTAACAGCTAACATTGAAGAGATGAGAAAATGGCGTATCGAGGACTCTGAGGAACTCTACAACATAAAAGGTTGGGGAGCCTCTTACTTCAGCATCAATGAAAAAGGAAATGTCTCTGTAACACCCAAGAAGGACAGCGTAAAAGTAGATCTCAAGGAGCTTATGGACGAGCTGCAGTTGAGAGATGTCGCCGCACCTGTACTGATTCGTTTCCCGGACATCCTTGACAACCGTATCGAAAAGATTTCGGGATGCTTCAAGATTGCCTCTGAGGAGTACAACTACAAGGGCGAGAACTTTATCGTATACCCCATAAAGGTAAACCAGATGCGTCCTGTCGTCGAGGAGATCATGAGCCACGGCAAGAAGTACAACATCGGACTCGAAGCCGGCTCAAAGCCTGAGCTGCATGCGGTGATAGCCATGAACACCGACAGCGACTCTCTCATCATTTGCAACGGATACAAGGACGACAGCTACATTGAGCTGGCCCTGCTGGCGCAGAAGATGGGACGACGCATTTTTCTTGTCGTAGAGAAGCTCAACGAGCTGAAACGCATTGCCAAGATAGGCAAACGCCTCGGCGTGCGTCCGAATATCGGAATACGTATCAAGCTCGCTTCAGAGGGCAGCGGACGATGGGAGGAGAGCGGCGGCGACGCAAGCAAGTTCGGCCTTACGTCAAGCGAGTTGCTCGAAGCGCTTGAGATTCTCGACAAATACGATATAAAAGACTGCCTGAAGCTCATTCACTTCCACATAGGAAGCCAGGTGACACGCATACGCCATATCAAGACCGCTTTGCGTGAGGCTTCGCAGTTCTACGTTCAACTGCGCAAGCTCGGATACGAAATTGAGTTCACCGACATCGGCGGCGGTCTCGGCGTCGATTACGACGGCACCCGTTCTTCGAGCAGCGAGAGCAGCGTGAACTACTCGATACAGGAGTATGTGAACGACGCAGTATACACAATGGTCGATGCCGCCGACAAGAACGGCATACCCCACCCCAATATCATTACAGAGAGCGGACGCTCAGTTTCAGCACACCATGCGGTCCTTGTATTTGAAGTACTGGAGACAGCCGCTCTGCCACAGATGGACGAAGAATGGGAGGTTGGCAAAGAGGATCACGACTTAGTAAAGGAACTTTACAAAATATGGTGCGAGCTTGACCAACGCACTATGCTCGAGGCACTCCACGATGCGCAACAGATTCGAGAGGAGGCGCTTGAACTTTTCAGCCACGGCATTGTGGACTTGAAAACACGAGCGCAGATTGAGAGCATGTTCTGGAGCGTAAACCGAGAGATCCTTTCAATTGCGAAGAACATGAAGCATGTCCCCGACGACCTCCGCAAGCTCCCGAAGCTGCTTGCCGACAAATATTTCTGCAACCTGTCGATTTTCCAGAGCCTGCCCGATAGTTGGGGTATTGACCAATTCTTCCCGATAATGCCGATACACAGGCTTGACGAACGCCCTGACCGCTCATGTACCATTCAGGACATGACCTGCGACAGCGACGGCAAGATAACCGACTTCATACACTACAACGTAAAAGCCGATTCGCTTAAGGTGCATAAGGTAAAGTCGAGCGAATCGTATTACCTCGGCGCATTCCTTGTAGGCGCATATCAGGAAATCCTCGGCGACATGCATAACCTCTTCGGCGACACGAACGCTGTTCATGTAAGCGTGGACGAAGATGGCTACCACATTGAGAAAATCATTGATGGAGAGACCATTGCCGACGTGCTTGACTACGTGCAGTTCGACGCACGCAAACTGGTACGCACGCTTGAGCGTTGGGTGACAAGCGCTGTAAAAGAGGGCAAGATAACGCTCGAGGAGGGCAAGGAGTTCTTGTCAAACTACAGGTCGGGCCTGTACGGTTATACGTACCTCGACTATTAAGAAGTACAGACATCCATTCAGAGAGAAGATTGTTCGGGAGAGTTTTTCTCTTGGCAATCTTCTCTTCGCTTTAATAATAAAAAAGCAGAGACCGCATGCGATTGGAGAAGAGAGAGACAGAGCATCCGAGATGGGGGAAAATAATAGTTACCGCCAACCATAAGGCAAGGCGCATAATAATGCGTGCCCGCCCCGATGCGATACACATCACCGTTCCGCCGTTCGCCACAGGACAGGACATTGAGAGAGCTTTGGAGAAATTCGGCGAAAAGCTGAAACAACAACAGAGTTCAAGCGTTAAGCTCATTGACAAGAGCTACCGTGCGGGAAGCGGATCGTTCAGAATTTCCATAGAAGAGTACAACGGCTGCAAGTTCATGTGGGTACGCAATGGCAAGGCTATCGTTCTCATGGTTCCGAAAGGTACCGATTACACGCTGAGACAGGAGTGGCTGCAAAAGGTTTTGACTGACGCCATAGCATCGGAAGCCAAGAGAGCCCTGCCCGAGCGTCTGAACGAGCTCGCCCGCATTCACGGACTGAGCTACAGCGGCTGTTCGGTACGCAACATGCACAGCCGCTGGGGAAGCTGCAGCGGCAAAGGCAGCATAAGCCTGAGCGCTTACCTTGTCCTGCTGCCCGAGGAACTTATCGACTATGTCATATTGCATGAGCTTTGCCACACCGTTGAGCTAAACCACGGCGAGCGTTTCTGGGCATTGCTTGACAAAACATGCGGCTGCGACTCAAGGCAATTGCGGAAAGCGTTGAGAGGCTACTCGCCGTCGATATAATGCCCAATAGTTAAAGGGCTCTAAAAACATGCCATAATTCGCCACAGCAGAGCCTCTTGATTTGTTCTTTTCGTAATTAAGTTGTAAATTTACACAGATTTATAATAATTTTTAATTACTTGACCGATGCCTGTAAACATTGTAAGAGTTGAAAGCAACAAGCAACTGAAGAAGTTCGCTCGTTTTGGGTATAAGCTGTACAAGGGCAACCCCTATTATGTACCGGAGCTGTATGAGGATACAATGAATACATTGCGTAAGGACCGTAACGCAGCCTTCGAATTCTGCGAGGCCGACTACTTCCTTGCATACCGTGACGGAAAGATTGTAGGCCGCATAGCGGCTATTATCAACAACCATGCCAACGAGACATGGGGAAGAAAAGCCGTTCGCTTCGGATGGGTCGATTTCATTGATGACAAAGAGGTTGTAGACGCACTGTTCGCCACTGTAGAGAACTGGGGCCGCGAGCGTGGCATGACCGAGGTTCAAGGCCCGCTCGGTTTTACCGATATGGACCCGGAAGGAATGCTTATCGAGGGCTTTGACCGCTTAGGCACTATGTCTACTATATACAACCACCCTTATTACCCCGAGCACATGCAACGCATGGGGTACACGAAAGACGCCGACTGGGTGGAGTTCCTGTTCAAGGTTCCCGAGAAGCTATGGGACAAGGCTATCAGGGTGTCGGCTATCGTAGAACGCAAATATAACTTGAGGCTATACAGGCCCAAGTCACGTTCCGAACTGGCAAAAAGATACGGCAAGGCTGTATTCGAGCTTGTAAACGAAAGCTACGCAGAGCTGTACGGCTATACGGCCCTGAGCGAGAAGCAGATAGAGCAGTTCATTAAGATGTACCTGCCTCTAATAGACCTTAACCTCGCTTCGTTCGTCATAGACAAGGACGACAACCTCGTCGCATTCGGCGTGAGCATATACTCTATGGCAGAAGCTTTACGCAAGGCCAAAGGAAAGATGCTCCCGTTCGGTTGGTGGCACATGCTGAAGGCGCTCTTCATAAAACCACCCAAGCGACTGGACTTCCTGCTCGTAGCCGTGAAGCCCGAGTACCAGAGCAAGGGAGTCTTCGCCATGATGTTCAACCACCTGCTCGGCAATTTCATAGACATGAAGATCGTTGATGTGGAGAGCAACCCTGAGCTTGAGGATAACAAGAAGATGCATAGCCAATGGAACGATTTCGATAAAGAGCAGCACAAACGCCGCAGAGCGTTCAAGAAGGCATTATAGGAGACACTGAAAGATATAAAACAAACATAACAACGACAAATAGAGATGTCCGAAGATAAAAACCTTGAGTTCAACGAAACGCCGAAAGTAGAGGCAGCGGCATATACCGACGACTCGATACGCCACTTGAGCGATGTCGAGCATATCCGTCTACGCCCCGGCATGTATATCGGCAAGTTAGGCGACGGCTCGCAGAGCGACGACGGCATATACGTGCTGTTGAAGGAGGTTATTGACAACAGTATAGACGAATTCAAAATGGGATTCGGCAAGCGTCTTGAGATTGACATAACCGATAACCATACGGTAACGGTCAGAGACTATGGCCGAGGCATCCCCCAGGGAATGATGATAAAAGCCGTGAGCAAGCTGAACACCGGCGCCAAGTATGACGACAAGGTGTTCAAGAAGTCGGTAGGCCTCAACGGCGTCGGCCTTAAAGCCGCCAACGCCCTTAGCACCCATTTCGAGGTACGAAGCTACCGTGACGGCATTGTTCGAAGCGCGACGTTCGAAAAAGGCACGCTCGTGACCGATACGACAGGCAAGACCGCCGACGAGAACGGAACCTTTGTTTCGTTCACGCCCGACAACAGCCTGTTCCGCAACTACGAATACCGTGAAGCGTATATCGAGACCTTGCTGCGCAACTACACCTACCTTAATACAGGGCTCACGATAATGTTCAACGGCAAGCGCATTCTGTCACGCAACGGCCTGGCCGACCTGCTAAGCGACCGCATGACAGCCGAAGCGCTCTACCCTATCATACACCTCAAAGGCGATGACATCGAGATTGCCTTCACGCATGCACAGCAGTACGGCGAGGAGTACTACTCTTTCGTGAACGGACAGCACACCTCGCAGGGCGGCACGCACCAGAGCGCATTCAAGGAGCTTGTAGCGCAGACTGTCCACGACTTCTTCTCGGCAAAGAACTTTGAATACTGCGATATCCGCAACGGCATTGTCGCAGCTATTGCCATTAACATACAGGAGCCCGTATTCGAGAGCCAGACAAAGGTGCGGTTAGGCTCAACCACCATTGCCCCCGACCCCGGAAGCATGAGCGTCAAGAAGTTCATAAGCGACTTCGTGAAAGAGGAACTTGACAACTTCCTGCACCGAAACCCGGAGATAAGCGATGTAATGCTTACTAAGATTATGGCTTCGGAAAAGGAGCGCAAGGAGCTTGCAGGACTCACCAAGCAGGTGCGTGAGAAGGCAAAAAAGGTAAACATGCACAACCGCAAGCTGCGTGACTGCCGCATACACTACAACGACACCAAAGGCGACCGCATGGACGAGAGCTGCATCTTCATCACGGAGGGCGACTCTGCAAGCGGCTCCATCACCAAGAGCCGTGACGCCAACACCCAGGCCGTATTCAGCCTGCGAGGGAAACCGCTCAACTGTTTCGGACTGAGCCGTGCCGTAGTGTACCAGAACGAGGAGTTCAACCTGCTGCAGGCGGCCCTGAACATAGAGGACGGCCTTGAGGGGCTCAGATACAACAAAGTGATTGTGGCGACCGATGCCGACGTGGACGGCATGCACATACGCCTGCTGATGATAACGTTCTTCCTGCAGTTCTTCCCCGAGCTTATCAAGAAGGGCCATGTGTATATTCTGCAGACGCCTCTTTTCCGTGTACGCAACAAGCGCAAGCTGCCACGAGGCAAGAAGGGGGCCGAAGAGAAGAAGGAGCATAAAAGCGACTTCGAGACAATATACTGCTACAGTGACGAAGAGCGTATCGCCGCCATTGAGAAGCTGTCGCCCAACCCCGAGATTACACGCTTTAAGGGACTCGGAGAGATTTCGCCCGATGAGTTCCGCAACTTCATAGGCCCGGACATGCGTCTTGAGCGTGTAGAGCTGCACAAGGACGACAAGGTCGAGGACCTTCTCTGCTACTACATGGGCAAGAACACTATGGAGCGACAGAACTTCATCATCGACAACCTTGTTGTTGAAGAGGACAAAGCCGAAGAGGAGGAATAAGACCATGAAAAGGACAGCTCTATTCGCAGGCTCATTCGACCCCTTTACAAAAGGACATTACGCATTGCTCGTACGTGCCTTGCGGATGTTCGACAGGATTATTGTGGCTATTGGCACTAATTCGGCCAAGAGGTGCATGTTCACGCTCGATGAAAGGATAGACGCCATAAAGCAGGCGTTCGCCGGTGAAGAGCGTATCGAAGTCACGACATACAGCAGCCTGACAATGGACTTTGCCAAAGAGGTCGGGGCTGACGTGCTGCTGCGCGGCGTACGAAGCGTAAAGGACTTTGAATATGAGAGAGAGATTGCCGACATGAACTTTCGTCTTGGAGGGATTGACACGGTGCTGCTGATAAGCGAGCCTCAGTACTCTTCCATAAGCAGCAGCGTCGTAAAGGAACTTATAACATACGGCAAGGACGTATCATCGCTTTTGCCATAAACATAACAACGATGAAAAAACTGATAATACTTATTTTCGCATTCTCGTTCGCTCTTGCGGCCGGCTCACAGGAGATGCCCGAGCATATCCTCAAGCTGATGTATACAAGCAACATAATAACACGCTTTTATGTTGATGACGCCGACAATGGCAAGATTACCGAAGCCGGCATAAAAGCCATGCTCAAAGAGCTTGACCCCCACTCCACATACAGCGACCCGAAAGAGACCAAAGCCCTGCTGGAACAGATGCAGGGCAGCTTCAGCGGCATTGGCATACAGTTCAACATAATGTCCGACACGCTCTACGTCATACAGACCACGAAGAACGGCCCGTCGGAACGTGCTGGAGTCCTTGCCGGCGACAAGATTATCGCCGTGAACGACACCGTCATTGCCGGCGTCAAGATGGAGCGCGCCGACATAATGTCACGCCTAAGAGGCACGAAAGGCTCTGAGGTGAAGATAACCGTCAAGCGCAAAGGCATTAACAGGGACATAGAGTTCAACCTCGTCCGTGACGATATATCCACTGAGACCGTTGATGTTGCATACATGATTGACAACAAGAACGGATACATACGCATAACCTCTTTCGGAGCGAAGACGCACGAGGAGTTCGTCACAAGGCTTGACTCTTTGAAGTCGCTCGGCATGAAAAACCTTATTCTCGACCTTGAGGGCAATGGCGGCGGCTATCTCACGGCTGCGGTAGACATTGCGAGCGAGTTCATTGACGAGGAGAGCCTCATCGTCTACACGGAGGGCAAGAGCAGCCCCCGCTACGAATACCGCTCAAAGGGCGAGGGCCGTTTCCGCAAGGGCAACCTTGTTGTCATGATTGACGAGACGTCGGCGTCGGCCTCAGAGATTCTGTCGGGAGCGATACAGGATTGGGACCGAGGCATTGTTGTCGGCAGACGCAGTTTCGGCAAGGGCCTTGTCCAGCGTCCGTTCAACCTGCCTGACGGTTCTATGATACGCCTCACCATAGCACGTTACTACACCCCGACAGGACGTTGCATACAGAAGCCCTATGACAACGACTCGATAAAGTACGAGGAAGACCTTATGCACAGATACAACCACGGCGAGCTGTCGAGCGCCGACAGCATACACTTCCCCGACTCCCTGAAGACATACACTAAGCGGCTGGGCCGCCCCGTTTACGGCGGCGGTGGCATAATGCCTGACTTCTTCGTGCCTATCGACACGCTCAAATACACTAAGTATCACCGTGCATTGGCGTCAAAAGGATGCATAATACAGGCATCGCTCAAGTACCTTGACGCAAACAGGGAAAGACTCACAAAGGAGTACAGCGACATAAACGACTTTGACGAACGTTTTGACGTGGATGAGGATTTCATTGAGATACTTCGCAGCCAGGCCGAGATGGACAGCGTAAAGCTCGAGGGCGGCGAAGAGGAGTTCCGGAAATCGTTGCCGCAGATAAAGAGGCAGCTCAAGCACCTTATCGCAAGAGACTTATGGGACATGAGCGACTTTATGAGAATCTACAACCGCACGAACGACGTGTTCATAAAAGCATACGAGCTTGTAAAGGATAAGAAGTTCGAAAAGCTGATGATAAAGCAATAGACAAATGGAAGAGGCCCGGGTTTTCACTCGGGTTTCTTGCATATTACAAGCACCTTTTCCCCTTTTCCCAAAGTCGTGGCGAATATATATACATCGCCGCCGTCGGCGAGCTTTAGACGCTTGCGTAGCTGCTGCACGCTGTCGGGGAAATTACGGACCGCAATATTGGCCTTTTGCAATGACTGCACCCTTTTTACATCCTGCTTTGAGAAGCCTGTGACATCGATGACCCTGAACGCCCTTCCCGGGAACGACCGAACAAGAGCGTCCGACGTGTAGAGCTGGCTGTTAGGATGAAGCTTGGAGAGCCCGAGACGGCTTGAAAGAGTATTATGGCAGCCGGCTTTTTGAATGACAGAGCAGGGCTCATAGAGATACAGTCGCACCTCGTTTGTGAAAGAGCAGCCGCTCCGCTGTTCTTCTTGCATGGTATACACGAACTCGCCGACATCGCCGCTACGTATATCCACGCAATGCACAGGAATGTCAGCGCTACGACTGCCAAGCACGATAAGCAGTTCCTTGCACTCGTTGTTCACGGCAACCACATGCACAGCCTCGACATTCTTGAGCTGACGGCACGCCAATGATATGTCAAGCATGGGCGAACATTTCACAAGCACTTTGCCCGCTTTGCTTAGCAAGGCATCCTCCATTGCCGATACATCGGGCTCACAGTCAGCAAGAGCGACGACCTTGCCGCCGGCGTCGCTGCGCCTTGCAGGGTCCAGGTATATCCAGTCCTGCCGCTCCAAAGAGGGCAAGAGCTCCTCGCTGTTGCCGTTCACTACCGCAGCATGTTTGAGACCGAGCAAAGGGAAGTTATTGCGTGCTATTGAGCAGAGGTTATCGTTTCGTTCGATATATGTGGCGCTCTTCATATTCCTCGCCATGTAGCTGAAGTCTATTCCGAAGCCGCCCGTAAGGTCAGCAAGAGAGCCGCCCGAAACAAGCGTAGCCTTATACTTTGCCGCAGCCTCGCCCGAACACTGCTCCATTGATATTTTCGGAGGATATACAATACCATCTATGGCTGCCCATTCAGGCAATTTTTCTTTTGCGGCCTGCCACCCCTCGACCTGCACCGCCACCTCGTGCATATCCACGCCAGGGTAACGCTTAGCCTGCAGAGCAAGCGAGCGAGGGTCATCGTTACGATGCAGCCTTATGAACTCCTTTGTCCTATCGTCAATCACGCCTTTACTTGTTCAATATAACCAACGCTGCAATGACACCCGGAATCCAACCGCAACATGTCAGAATAAAAACTATAAGCAATGAGCCACAGCCCTTGTCTATTACAGCGAGCGGCGGAAATATTATCGAAAGCAGAACTCTTATCAATGACATATACCAATGTATTTGTACTCCGTTGAACAAAGATAACTATTAGGGTAACCAAAAGCAAGCCTTTTGGCCGGTATCGGACTAAAAAAGCATCTGCCCCTTACGGAGCAGATGCCACTATTCAGATTAAAGTCTTTATTAGAGCTTTGGACCTGCAGCGACAAGAGCCTTGCCGGCCTCGTTGCCGGTGTACTTGGTAAAGTTCTTGATGAAGCGACCTGCCAAGTCGATAGCCTTCTCTTCCCACTGTGAAGCGTCAGCGTATGTATCACGCGGGTCAAGGATTGCGGGATCAACACCCGGCAACGCTGTAGGAACAACGAAGTCGAAGTGAGGAATAACCTTTGTAGGAGCTGTATCGATTGAGCCATCGAGGATAGCGTCGATGATACCGCGTGTATCCTTGATAGAGATACGCTTGCCTGTACCGTTCCAACCTGTATTAACGAGGTATACCTTAGCGCCGTACTTCTCCATCTTCTTAACGAGCTCTTCGCCGTACTTTGTCGGGTGGAGGCTCAAGAATGCAGCGCCGAAGCAAGCTGAGAATGTAGGAGTAGGCTCTGTGATGCCACGCTCTGTACCTGCCAGCTTAGCTGTAAAGCCGCTGAGGAAGTAGTACTGAGTCTGCTCAGGATTCAAGATAGAAACCGGAGGCAACACGCCGAATGCGTCCGCTGACAGGAAGATAACCTTCTTTGCAGGAGCGGCCATTGAACCCGGCTTGATGTTGTTGATGTGGTTGATAGGATAAGAAACACGAGTGTTCTCTGTCACGCTCTTGTCTGCGAAATCTATCTTGCCATTAGCATCAACTGTAACGTTCTCGAGAAGCGCGTCACGCTTGATAGCGTTGTAGATATCCGGCTCGCTCTCCTTGTCAAGGTTGATAACCTTTGCATAGCAGCCGCCCTCGAAGTTGAACACTGAGTCGTCGTCCCAACCGTGCTCGTCGTCACCGATAAGCATACGCTTAGGATCGGTAGAGAGAGTTGTCTTACCTGTACCTGACAGACCGAAGAAGATAGCAGTCTCGCCCTTCTCGTTAGTGTTTGCAGAGCAGTGCATTGAAGCGATGCCCTGGAGTGGCAAGTAGTAGTTCATCATTGAGAACATACCCTTCTTCATCTCGCCGCCGTACCATGTGTTAAGGATGATCTGCTCACGTGAAGTAAGGTTGAACACAACCGCTGTCTCAGAGTTCAAGCCAAGCTCCTTGTAGTTAGCTACAGCAGCCTTAGAAGCGTTGTAAACGATGAAGTCGGGCTCGCCGAAGTTAGCCAACTCCTCGGCTGTAGGACGGATGAACATGTTTGTCACGAAGTGAGCCTGCCATGCAACCTCCATGATGAAACGTACCTTAAGACGTGTAGCAGGGTTAGCGCCGCAGAATGCATCAACGACAAAGAGTCTCTTGTTAGAAAGCTCCTTTGTAGCGATTTCCTTCAATGCGTTCCAAGCCTCTGTTGTAACGGGCTTGTTGTCGTTCTTATACTCTTCTGATGTCCACCATACAGTGTTCTCTGATGTAGCATCCTTAACGATGAACTTATCCTTAGGAGAACGACCTGTGTAAACACCTGTCATTACGTTTACTGCGCCAAGCTCTGTAACCTGACCAACTTCAAAACCCTCAAGACCGGGCTTTGTCTCCTCAGCGAAGAGCTGATCGTAAGAGGGATTGTGAAGCACCTCTACAGCACCGGTGATACCATACTTGGTAAGATCTATTGTTGCCATAATTTTAAAAAATAAATTATTGATTAATACTCTTTTTTATCATTTTTGAACCTCGTTCATGCGAAGTTACCGCAACTTGCCGAAGTTCTCCAAGTGCAAATATATATTATTTTACTTAATAGAGCAAACCAATTAAAGAAATTTTTCTTTAATTAATGAAAAAAGGGCGAAAAATGGCTGTTTTTTCAAGAAATCGTACAAAAAATTATAACAAAATGCAACAACTTAAAACAAAACAAGCGATGGCAACCCGACAAGAAAGAGATTACCGCTATCCTATTTTGCATAAAAAGGTTATTTTTTTTACATTTTGACAATTTTGCATATTTCTTCAAATAATGAGCAAAAAAAATCTCTCGACGCCTCATTTGCAGGCATGCATGGAGAAAAACCGAGAGATTAACGCCCTTAGCCACACAACTATTAACAAAAAACATTATCTTCGCACATGTAATTGTATTTAGAACAGAAAAACGACGCATTTGTTATGAAAATAGTCAATTTATCGGAAGAGAACAGCATCCTCAGACAGTTTATAAGCGAAATACGTGACATCACGGTACAGAAAGACCAAATGCGTTTTCGCCGCAACATCGAACGCATAGGCGAGATAATGGCATACGAGATAAGCAAAGAGCTTGATTACGCTCCCGTGAAGCTAATGACGCCCAACAGCGAGGCTGTCGAGAGCCTGCCGCAGGACAAGGTGGTGCTTGGAACGATTCTGCGTGCCGGCCTGCCGCTCCACACAGGCTTCCACAACTATTTCGACCACGCCGAGAACGCCTTTGTGTCGGCATACCGCAAATATACAAGCGAGAACGAATTCGACGTTATCGTCGAATACCTTGCGTCGCCGCGCCTTGAAGGCAAGACGCTCGTGCTTGTAGACCCCATGCTGGCGACAGGGATAAGCGCGGACCTGAGCTACCGCGCATTGCTGACTAAGGGCACGCCCGCAAAGACAATCTTCGCAAGCGTGATAGCAAGCCAGCAGGCCATAGACTATTTCATCGCCCACTTCCCCGAGGACAGCATACTCTACTGCGCTGCCATTGACCCTATCCTTAACGAGCATGCGTACATTGTTCCGGGACTCGGCGACGCCGGCGACCTCTGTTTCGGAGAAAAAGAGTAAGAGGCTGCGAGCACACCTTTAGCGACCTTTCACTATAATCACCCCACCGCTCCCGACACATCCTTCCAGGGCGAAGGAACTGGCGGCTGAATGCGGTTAAGCCGCAAGGCGAAATAGAGTGACAAGAGAGCAAAAACAACAAAGACGAAGACCTCTGCAACCATTTCGGCACCTTGCGGAGCGGCCTCGCCCACAAAGCTCAATTCATCCTCGTTGCCATAAAGCAGAAGAGCGGCAGTAGCCATGCTGTTGTTAAGCACATGCCCCACAATTACCGAGAGCAGGCTGCCCGTGCGGTAATATATCCAACCGAACACAACGCCTATAATAACCGCATACACAGTCTGCACCGGGTTTAGATGAACAACCCCAAAAATCGACGCAGCGCATAGTATCGCCACCCAGGGCTTGCAGCGACGCATGAGATAGCCTTGTATGGCGCCCCTGAAAAGCACCTCTTCGAGCAGCGGGGCAAGCAGGGATACGGTTATCGCTCCCGCCACGTTATGCGTAAGGCCGTCGAACTGCCCGGCAAGGTTGTCTTCGAGCTCGAACCATTGGACAAAGATATTTGCCGCTATCAACGAGGAGAAGACAAGCATGGTAGAGACAAAGAGCGACTCCCCCGACATTGAACGCAAGATGCTCCACCGCAAGCGATACCCTTTGACACAATGAATGAAGACGAGCATCGCCAAAGTAGAGAGCATCAGGCCCATCGCCAGCCCCCATACAGAGAGGCTGCCCGGCATGCTTGCCGCGCCCGCATTGCGTAACGCTCCGAGCGGAGCATCCCCCGCAAGCACCATGCCAAGAGTTATCACGAAATAGGACAAATATGTGAAAAGGAACTGAAACACGAAGTATGCCGCAAGCAGCATAGCGATGTAACCCGCCGCTTTTATAAAATTCTTCATAGCCCTGAAAATCTTTTTACCTCGTTGATGTCCGCTTCTATCTGACGGCGAAGAGCCTCGATACCGTCAAAGGCCGCTTCTCCACGGAGAAAACGCTTCACCTCTACTACAATGTCCTTGCCATATATGTCGCCGGCGAAGTCCAGCATATGCACCTCGACAGTACGCAAAAGACCGTCGCCTATCGTGGGCTTAACGCCTATGTTCATTACGCCATCATAGCTGTTGCCGCAGCATGTTGCACGCACCGCATACACGCCGTCGGCGGGCAGCATCTTCATGCCGTCAGACAAAGATACATTCGCTGTGGGGAAACCCATTCCACGGCCTATTCCGGCCCCGTGAACAACCTTGCCGGCGAACGAGTAGCTACGCCCCAGCATCCTTTCGGCAGCCTCGACATCGCCGCATGCCAACGCCCGACGCACTTTCGACGAGCTTACGGCATTATCGCCAACAAAGAAAGGATTGGCCCTGAAGACCTCCACGCCGGCACTGGCGCCATACCGCACATATTGCTCAAAGCCTTCGCCCTCCCGGGGCTTCCCAAAGTGATGGTCATAGCCCACGCAGAGCATTCTAACGCCAAGAGAGGCCGAAAGGACTTCGTTCATGAAACGCTCAGCGCTCATCGCCGCCATATCTTTGTCAAAATCGAGCATCACGCAGATATCGACGCCCGAAGCCTCAAGCATAGCGGCCTTTTCGTCATTGCTCGACAGCAGGAACGGAGTCGTGCCACTGCCAAAGAGCATGCGAGGATGCCTTGCGAACGTCACCGCCATGACCGGCAGGCCACGCTCCAAAGCTCTCGAACGCAACTCGCCGAGCATGGACTTGTGCCCCAGATGCACGCCGTCGAACGAGCCGACAGTCGCAGCGCAGGGCTGCGGCGTGAAATTATGTATATCCGTTATAACCTTCATTGTTCAATCCCGTCAAAAAGCCCGTTCCATGAGGCATTCCGTTTAACCAGTACGCTCTTTATGCCAAGCCTTTGCGCCGCTTCGCAGTTTTCGGCAGAGTCGTCGAAGAAGATGCAATCGCCCGCAGCGACATCCTCGTCGCACAGCAGCTCATGAAATATTTCGGCACAAGGCTTGCGCTCATGCATCCTGAACGAAAGATACAACGCATCAAAAATCTCACTTGGAGCTTTCCCTGCAGCCTCAACAAAAATCTCTTCTATGCGTGGCCAATGGGCGATGTTCGTGTTGCTCAGCATCACCACCCTGTCGCCTCGACGGCGCAGCTCGCTTATAACACGCAGCTTTTCGGGGGCTATGCCGCCAAGCATCATGTTCCACGCATCGGCAAGCCTTTCACGCAGCGCTTTGCCCGCAAGCCCGCCTGCGGGCAGGCAGCTTGCGATATATCCGAAGAATGCGTCCTCCTCAACATCGCCCTTGTCAAAGCGTTGAATCATCTCGTTCACAAGACAATCCTTTTCGGTAAGCAGAGCCGGATTCATGCCGAGCCCGGCCAAAGCGCCGAAGGAACGCTCGACATCAAGGTCGAGCAACACGCCTCCTAAATCAAATATGTATACCTTCTTGCCTGCCATAGCTGCCATTGACAGCACAAACTTACATAAAAAATCCCGCTTAAAGAAATTATATTTACAAATGCCCTCTAATATATATAATATAAGGAGGAAATAATTGTTGCCGCATACCACCGTACGACAACAGCTATGAGAACAAAATTATATTTTTTATAAGAAAATATTTGCAATGTACGATAAAATGCCATACCTTTGCAAAGTATTTCAGAAAAGAGATACTCGGGCTTTTAGCTCAGTCGGTTAGAGCAACAGACTCATAATCTGGAGGTCCTTGGTTCAAGCCCAAGATGGCCCACAAGTTAGAAAAGAGGTTAAATATCTGATAATAAAGATGTTTAACCTCGCTTTTTTATGTATTTTAGAGATTCGTGGAGTTTGGAGAGTACGAGGCTGATGCAAGAAATCTTAAAAAAACAGCCTAAATTCGGTAGTTTTACAGCCTTTTTACACGGTTTGTTTCCTAATTGTTTCCTAATTTTAACGCGTGTAAAATGTTGACAATCAATGCAGAAATCAAGAAAAACGAACAGCGTAGCGACAAAACTTACAATGTAAAACTGAGATTTACACTTAACAGAAAAATCAAAAGACTATCAACTACCATCTTCGTAACCCCGAAAGACCTCACTAAAGAGTTCAAGATCAAGCCGTCATCACCGTTTTATAAAGAAGTGAATGAGCTTATTTGTGATTATCATGAGAAGTGTGCCAAACTACAAATAGAACAACATGGGTATACAATTGATGATGTGATAGATTGTTTAAATGGCGAACAGGCGCAAAAACAAATAATTGATTTTATACAGTTCTGTCGTGAGTGGATTGCAAGCGCAGATATCAAAGGTGCAGCAAACTATACCAGTGCCGTAAATGCTCTTGTACGGTTTATCGGCAAAGAGGAATTGGATGTCAAATTGATTACCGCCGATTTTATGGAGAGGTTCAAGGATTTTTTGAATAACGAACGTAAGAAGCGAGAAAAACAGTTAACGAAAGAAGGTAAAAGAGTGCCATCTAACCGTACGTTATCACTTTACCTAATGAGTATCAAGAAACTGTTTAACGAGGGTAAGCGAATATATAACAATAAATATAAAAACACGTTACTGATCTCTCACTCTCCTTTCGATGGTTTTGTAATACCCAAACAAGAATCAACGAGAAAACGAGCAATATCAGCAGAAAACATACGAGCCATTTGGTTACTACCCTACAAGAACATCAAGAAAGGATATAGAGGAACTTGCCTATTCGACCTAGCAAAAGATTGCTTCATCCTTTCGTTCGGCCTTATTGGAATGAACTCTGCCGATTTGTTCTATGCCACAGATTTTCAGGACGGCATAATCACTTACTACAGGACTAAAACAAAAGGACGAAGATCGGACAAAGGTAAGATGCAGGTGAAAGTCCCCAAGTTTTTACTCCCACTCGTAGATAAATACAGAGACAGAACTGGGCTGCGCATTTTCAACTTCTACCAATACTACACAAATGAAAAAGCACTTAACAAAGCTATAAATCGGGGGCTAAAAGAAATTGGTTCTTTACTGAACGTTGATGATTTGGAATACTATGCGGCTCGACATTCATGGGCTACCATTGCAGTAAATAAGGTTGGTATTGACAAGTACACAGTGCATGCTGCACTTAACCATTTGGACGACTCCATGAAAGTCACAGACATATATATAGAACGCGACTTTATTATTGAGAACAAAGCGAACGAAAAAGTTCTAAAGTATGTATTCAAATAGTAATCCCCCACTTTCCCGCTTGCCGTCCAGGCTGGCGGGATTGTTGTTATCTCACACATATACAATGATTTACAAAGTTGTTGCGCATACCGTGTAAGCTGTGCAGGGAAAGAAAAAACAAACCGCACATTGCTGTACGGTTGAGGTGGTTATTAAGGCTCTATTCTATAAGCCCTTTCACCATTTTTCTTAGCAGGGATACAAGTTGCGTATTCATTAAGGTCTGTCGCCTTTGCAGATTTCTTTATACCGAGATTCTTGTAAATCTCTTGCAACTTTTCTTTAATATACTTTCTCGTGTATACTTTGCCTGGTTCAAAATATTTTGGAAGATGCATAGCAATGTTATGGTATGAATTATTATTGGCAATCTCCGTATCCAATTTTGTACTATTAAAACTGCAAGCCTTTATTCGGTCGGGAGAGAGGTTGCTGAAGTAATACCCAATCTCATTATATGCTTCGTTTCGCAACATTATAAAAATATCGGTTTCCAGTACCTTATCTGCACACACAAAATAACCGTATGCAACTCTTAGAGCATCTGCCAGGGATTGTGATTTGCTTAATCTGTCTTTAAGTTCCTGAACGGGCATTGAATAAGCCCTTCCGTAGGCGTTGGACGACATAATGAACCATTGATGATGATTCTTTATAACATCGTAGCAGTAACGCTCTGAAATGATAAGCAGATTGTTTATTACAGGTTCACCGCTTGTTGTAGTAATATAAAGGTCATTTGGGTTGTGTTTTATATAAGAATCGATAATGCTCAAAGCACTCTCCTTACAATCTGTCGGTGCACTCTGCCATATTGCAATTTGCCTCTGACTCTCTTGCATCTTAAGATTCTGTGATGCAGTAAAATCATTTTCGTAGAGTTGCTGTTTGTTGTCTTTATAGAACAGATGTAAGGTATTCCTGAACGGATTATCCTTTCTTCTCTGCCGGCCTATTATCTGTGGTATATCTGATGCAATGTCTAATGAGAGGCTCGATACATTATAATTGGCTATGACGTATGTGCTTGCCGATGGGCTATAGAAATCTACGCCTTCAAAAGCTGTGCGGGTAACGAATGTCCAGGTTGTATGAGAATCTCCCATCTTGGGTATAGTTCTTGTTATGCTCAGTTTCTTGTGAACCTTGTGCAGTTCCTTTAGATTCTCTTTATTGTCGGCACAGATTATTGTAACATCGCAAGGATTTATAAGTTGTTTTTTGACTATATATTTACGTAGAATGCCACATATCTCCTTTACGCAGTTCAAGAATATCACTCCTTCGTAACTATACAGAGCATTGCAACCGGGGAGATTTATTACGTCGAACAACCCTTGCTGCTTATTGTACTTTGCATATATCTGGTCAAAAGCATTAAGGGCGCTATTACAGGTGTATGTTCTTTGTGTAACCTGTTCGATATTGCTCCACCCGAGTTCGTAGTAACAAACGTAATTGTCTTTGAACTCCTCTATCTCTTGCATATAATCGATAATGGGCGTTGCTGATATAAATAGGACATTCTTATAACTGAACAATCTATCTATAAAGGTTGAAAGAACGCTTTTGTTGCTATACTCCTTCAGCTTTATATCCTTTATAAGACAGTGTGACTCATCGACGGTAATATTGAACTTTTTGCTGATGTTGATACCAAACCTTTCGAGCATTGAGGCAAGAGCACAGTAAGAATCGTATGTCACAAGTATCTTCATCGGCCTTTTGTCCTGTTTGCATTCATGTTGGTATAAAGTAAATTCATGCTCCAGTTCATCTATTGTCTTCTGTTTACCATCGTATCCTTTCTCACGGTTAAAGTAGTAACAGAGCGGTTCGTTTTTGTTAAACTGCTCCATCTTATTGAGTATAAGTTTTAATCGTGGAGAGATGAGTATAGTATCAAGAGCATTACTCAGGCTATATGTAGTAAAGCCACAACCTGTAACCACTTTATTTATTATCACCTTGCCCGAGGATATTATTTTGTCCAAGACATAGTTACCTTTTTTGTCTTTCCAATCATTTACATAATCAACTCCGGGAGTAACTTCTATTGTTCCTTTATTGTCTATCATAATAAGAATAAATTATATGATTATTTACTATTTTCATAAATAAGGATTTAAGGGGACATTTTTTGGAAAAATTTATCATTTTACCTAATAAGAATATTATGTATTAAAAATGTCCTCTTAAGAAAGTGTTATATTGGCAGGCTGCGCGCGCTGCGCTACGCCTTAGAAGAACGACATAATAATAGAAAATATAGTAGTTATCGTCCGTCTAGGCCAAGGGCCGCCAATATAGTTCATCATTACCATTTACTCTTACCGTAATTGTCGAACACACTTCTTGTATAACCATATCCATCTACATTTGCTTGATACCCTCTTACTGCCTGATACTCTATCTCCTTTTCATTCATCCCGGTTGGTTTATAGGAGGCAATCAAGTAGTCTATGCTTTTGTCTATATTAACTCCGGCACGACACAGATCCGACGCGCTATTGAATATTGAGTTTGCCCTATTACCCTCTTCCCATCTTGAAGGGCTCTTTCTCCATTTGGCATTGAGTATGTTTATTATACTCTCATCAGACTTCTTGCTCAAAGGTTTCAATAACGATAAGGCATTCCGCAGGGTTGCCTTGTCGAGCGTTGCGCACGCGCGGGACGCTATCACCTTATTATTTATATATTGTGGATTATGCACAAAGTGATAAGGAACGCAGCTACTGTTTACCCATAAATTCGGGTCATAACATATATAGTTGCCTCTTGCTATGTCTCCCACCGATGTATCTGTTGCTGGTGTATTGAACTTTGCCAGCAGTTGAAGGTATAACTCTTCATGATACGCAGGATTGTCGTTGTCGTGCATTACTATCGCCTTCAATCCTCTACCACTTGGGGTTCTGAATACTGCATAGACACTAGGGGTATTGCAAAGACGGCTACCAACGTCGTTAAACTCCAGCTCGTTATTGAAACGGTCAAAGTCGATTGCTGTAAAGTTTGAGTACTCCTTCAGCCCTGCACAGTTCTTGTAACTGAACGTGCCGTTAAAGAGTGCAACAGGAAGATACTGTAACTTCAAATGGTTCTGCACATCGTGGCTACTCTGCGATTGAATAAAGGCTGTTACTTCCCTCAAATCTTGTTGGAAATAGGCACCGTTCTTAATCATAGCTAACACGTCGTCAATCTCTACATCTTTTAAAATACCTGGTTTATTTATACGCCCACAAATTGAAATCTTTGACTTGAACTGAAAAAAGTTGTCACTATACAGGGCATAAAAAGTATAGTGCAATGCAAGAAAAAGTCAAGACACGATGGGTCTGGAATGAAAAACTCCAGGAACATCAATTGGTGGAGTACGGAACCGGTAAATACTCCT